>JAAYFZ010000029.1 GCA_012727965.1 Clostridiaceae bacterium | reverse complement strand
TCAAGTCTTGTTGGTCTCTTATCCTTTGGCCCGATACCATCAGTCCAGTTATAGCCAGACACGAAGTTACCGCCTGGATAACGAACAATTGGCACATGCAATTCTTTTACCAGATCTATAACATCCTGGCGAAAGCCTTGTTCATCGGCTGTGGGATGATCAGGTTCATAGATACCAGTGTAGACTGCTCTGCCCAGATGCTCAACAAACGAACCAAACAGTCTCTCATCTATCTCAGAGATCTGATAATCCTTATCAATAACTATTTTTGCTTTCTTCATTTTATAATACCTCAATCTATTAATGTAATCAGCCCTTGACTGAGCCTGCGGTCATACCGGAAATAAACGATTTTTGATTAAACAGGAACACGATCATGATAGGCAAAACAGCAAGAACAGCACCTGACATCAACATATCATAGTTATTGCCATAAGGCGTGAGCATCGTCTGAAGACCAACTGGTAGTGTCAGCATATTGGTATCACGCATAACTATAAGCGGCCAGACAAATGAATTCCAGCTTGCCATTGCCAATAGGATCGTCATAGCACCATAAGCAGGCTTCATCAGCGGCATCATGATCTTGAAGAAAATACCATACTCTGTGCAGCCATCAATACGCCCTGCTTCCATGCGTTCTTTTGGAAGACCTATAGCATACTGACGGAAGAAGAAAATGCCTGTCATCGAAACTAAAAACGGTAAAAAAGCACCGCGATAAGTATTGATGATTCTTAGAGTGATCGAAAGCTTATAAAGCGGCAGAAGAAGAATTTCTATTGGTACCATCATAACGACTAATACCAGCAGGAACGTTAGATTTCTGCCCTTGAAGCGATATAGTGCCAAGGCATAACCCACCATTGAACTAAGAAGCAATCCGCCGCCAGTCTGAAACGCAGTAATGATTATACTGTTTTTGTACCAATCCACATATACTCCCTCACGCTGTGTGAAGAGATAACCATAGTTTGTTAAGCTGAAATTTTGAAAATCAAACTGTAGACTCAAACCATTCCTAATCATCTCAACACCAGGCTTGAATGAGGATAACGCCAAAAATACGAACGGCATCAAAGCAACCAGCGAAAGAGCACTGAAGAAAATTATAATTACGACTGCGGTCATATTGCTTTTTGATTTACTTTGTACAGCCATGATTAAGCCTCCTTCCTAAAAGCACCAGTTAAGAACAACTGGATCACGTTGATTACCAATACCATTCCCAGAAGAACAAGACCGGCAGCCGAAGCCAAACCGAAGTTATTCTGATTGATACCTTGATTATAAATATAGCCTACTAAAGTGGTTCCGATGTCACCTGGGCTCCTTGCTCCATTAAAAAGAGTAAATGATTCAGCAAACATCGAAAATCCGCCGTAAACACTTATTGTCAAAACATAAATGATTGTCGGTCTGACGGAAGGAACTGTGATTTTGAAAAATTTCTGTATTGCATTAGCACCATCTATCTCAGCCGACTCATAGATTTCACCAGGAATACTCTTAAGTGCAGATATATAGTAGATAAGGTTGACCCCCATCCATTTCCATGTACAGAACAAGACAAGTACGATCATTGCGCCTGTTTTTGTATAGAGAAATCTGAAAGGCTCTCCCCCAAAAGATACTATGATCGAGTTGATCAACGCTGTCGGTTGTTCAGCAAATGCGAATTTGAAGAATAGACCAGCCATTACAACTGAAGTTAAGGCCGGCATAAAAAGGGCCGACTTATAAATATTACTACCTCTAGTCAAATGTGAGTTGAGGATATTAGCCAGAACGAGAGGTATGGGTATCAGAATCAAAATCGTCCAGAATGTATATCTGGCTGTTACATTTAGCGCATTGAAAAATTGCCTGTTAAATAAGTTTTTGTAATTCTTCAGTCCGATGAATTCAACGGAATCGAAACCTTTAATGCTTTGCAAGCTCATTTCAAAGGTGGATATGATCGGATAGAGGAAGAAAATCAGAAATGACAATATAAATGGCAGTATAAAAATGTAGGGAAAAAACCGACGTGAGCTTATAATCCCTTTGATCGATGTGGCACCTATGGTCTTATTACCAGCAGCCATGATCGAACCCTCCTTGCATATTGATATGTGGAATCTTAGTTTTATAAATGTGGCAAGGGCTTCAGCGAAATTGAATTCCACTGAAGCCCATCGCCATTTCAGGATATTATTTCAGCATTCTTATCCTTGTCTGATTTTTCTTCAGAGTCAATCAGTTCATTGCTCTCATTTCTTCAGCAGCTTCAGTCAGCGCCTCTGCAGGAGTCTGGCTGTTTTCTTCAAGTACTCTGAACATTACGTTCTTCTGTACAGTAGATATTGCATTAGGATAACGATCATCAGTAACGACGAGTTTTCCGATGCTGTCTGCTGTTTCAAGCATAACATCGAAGAGATTATCGCCAAAATAATCAGTAAATTCATTTGCCGCTGTCATCTGAGGATCATCATAAAGATCTTTTCTCAGGGGATCGAAACCAAGAACTGTCCACGTCTTAATAGCGCCTTCCTTAGAAATTTTAGAGAAAAACAGGAAGTCTTTTGCCAGTTGTGGATCTTCACACTGATTGGTAACAGATGTACCTGTACCACCCAGACCAGCTGAATTTGCTCCGCCTTCTTCCCATACAGGCATCGGACGAACTGTTATCTTGCCATCGAGATCAGGCATATAATTTGTAAATCGGTTGAGATACCAGAGAGGCATGGTGATGCTGGCTATATTGCCTTCATTGAAGTATGCCCAGAATTCTTCAGCATGGAAGAATCCACCTGGTGCTTTCACAGCGATTTCGTCTTCATATAGACGGTCATGGAGCCACTGTAGAACTTCTACGTTTGTCTCATTATCTATAATAACATCGCCGCTCTCTGTGAAGAAGTCAGAACCCTTCTGAACAAGCAGAGGGTAATATGACCAATGCTCAGTTGTCTCAACAGCCATCATGTATTTGCCAGTTTCTGATTTAACCTTCTTACCAGCTTCTACATAGTCATCCCAGGTTTTGATATCATCTAGATTCACGCCGGCAGCTTCTAAAATTTCAGTATTGTAGTAGGTGGCTGTAGCGCCGACATGATAATCTATACCATAGTACTGACCGTCTTTTGAATAGTTTTCGAAACGGCCCATGATCAGGTTTTCTTCTTCTGGTTCGATAACATCATTTAGTGGAACAAGCGGTACTGTGTTGCCCATCAGGAAGTTAGCGTATTTACCAATCTCAATATCTACCAAATCAGGTGCACCTGAACCAGTTTGCAGAGCGATTTGCAGTTTGCTGTGCATTTCGTCAAATGAGTAGACTTCAACATTTAGATTGATCGCACGATCAGGATACTGTTCATTCCAGCTCTGTACAGCATCGATCATAAACTGATTATGCAGCTCCTGGAATGTCCAGAAGTTCAAATCAGTAGCAGTCTCAGAACCTGAATCTACAGTTGTGGGTTCGGCTTCACCAGCAGTAGTTGTTGTTGTGGTGTCATCACCAGGGGCCTTCGTTGTTTCTCCCTCTGAGCCGCCACAAGCAGCCAGTGAAAGAAGCATCGTAACCATGATGATAAGTGCAAGCAGTTTCTTCATGAAAATTTCCTCCTTTTGAAATACCTATTGGATAACTTGAACATTTATCC
>JAAYFZ010000326.1 GCA_012727965.1 Clostridiaceae bacterium | reverse complement strand
CAAGGAAATGATTCAAAACATCACAATGCTGCGCCGTCAAAACGCTATTTTTGAGCCTCTTTGGAATGAACGATATATAGACAATGTTCAGATCAGTGTGCTGGAGCATGAAGGTGTAGGCAGCAGAGGTGGTTATTATGATCGCACAGGCTCACTCAAGGATATGATTCAGAATCATCTGCTGCAGCTGGTGGCGGTGATCGCTATGGATCTTCCAGCAGTATATGGTGCTGAGCAGGTTAGAGATGAGAAGGTCAAGCTGCTAAAAGATCTTCACGCACAGGTCGACAGCAACAACCAATTGCCTGTAGTACTGGGACAGTACGAGAGCTATAAAACTGAAGAGCGGGTCGCACAAGACTCTAAGACCGATACTTTTACTGCACTTAAGCTGAAAATTGACAACGAGCGTTGGCAAGGTGTGCCGTTTTATCTTGTTACAGGCAAGAAAATGGCAGACAAGGCTGCTCTGGTAACAATTGAATTTAAAAAACCAGAAGGGTCAGACAAGGATATTGTCGCAGCCAATCTCCTGCAGATAGGGATACAGCCTCGAGAAGGTATCCACTTGAAATTAAACACCAAAAAGCCTACAGTAATAGACGAGATGGACGTTGCAGAGATGGAATACTGTCAGAGTTGTCAGTATAATTTCAATACACCTGATTCATATGAGAAGCTGCTTCTTGATGTCATGCGCGGTGATTCCACCAGGTTTACACGCTGGGATGAACTGCAGCTGTCCTGGCAGCTTACAGATGAGATTGCAGAATACTGCAGAGAGAATCAGGTCCTGGAGCTTTATGATGACAATTCCTGTGGTCCTCAAGCTGCAGTTAAGATGTTGCGGTCAGATGGCCGCAGATGGTGGCATCTTGCCGTCGATGGCAGCGAGCCTGAGGCGTATTCATGCAAGACAGCTGATCAGGGTTCTGAGAATGGTGAGCATGCGCAGAACAACAATTCAAACGAGCATGCTCAGACAGCAAATGCTGAAGGCGAAGATTGCGCTTGCGGCGGGAGGTGCCAATGATTATTTACGACATTTCTATGACTATTCATGAGAACATGCAGGTTTATAAGAATAAACCTGAGAAGAAACCACAGTTTACTGTAACTAGAGATTTTGCTGATTCACCAGCTCGTGAGAGCAGATTGAGCTTGGATATGCATACAGGTACGCATCTTGATATGCCACTGCATTTTGTTCCTGATGGCGATACTATCGAGAGTCTTGATCTGACTCGTGTAGTTACCGCCTGCCGTGTGCTTGATCTCTCACATATAGACCAGGCCATACATGCGGAAGATATTAAGACATTTGATATCAAATCGGAAGAAACAATACTACTCAAAACCAGGAACTCTCTAATTGAGACATTTGATCCTGAATTTGTTTATCTGGCAGAAGATGCTGCCAGCCTGCTGATCGATCTGGGAATTAATTGTGTCGGGATCGATGGCCTCGGCATTGAGCGTGCGCAGGCAGATTACTCGACACATAAGTCGCTTCTGGGAGCTGGCATCATCATTCTTGAGGGACTACGTCTCAAAGATATCGAACAGGGACATTATCTTCTGTTCGCAGCACCTCTGAAGGTAGCTGGTGCGGAGGCTGCTCCTATTCGTGCTTTGCTGATTGAGCGTGATGAGCCTGTGTCTGACGAGGAAGAGAGCCCCTTGATATCTGTTTAGTTTTATATAGCCACTTTTCCCGAACGGAAAAAGAGGAGCCGCAAGGCTCCTCTTTTGAATTTAATGCAGTTAAGAGATTTTCTGGAACAGTTATTTTATATCTCTTCTGTTGAAGGAATCGAGTGCTGTATAGAGCATACAGATCAAGGCCACAACAATATAGATGAGTGAGAATAGCAGGGTCGTTTCGTTCTGATTAACCATGCCATACATATCCTGCACGGCGAAGGGGAAAAACTTCGCTGTCAGGTTCAGGTGATCGAAGGGCATGAATTTTATCCACTCTGCCGCCGGCAGGAAATAAAGAATCTGGCTAGCAAGGCTGGTTCCGAAATATGCTGCCATACTGATGCCGACAGAGGCTGCCGTATTTCTGGTCAGTACTGATAGCATCAGGGCAAAAGACATGAAGACGATTACCTCGATGAATCGTACACCCTGACCTGCGAACAGATATAGTATTGGCGACATTGCACCAGCTTGACCACCAACAGCAAAAATGTATGGTGACAGTGTATCGAAACCGAAGAATATGCCATAAGACACAAGTGTTACTACAAAATGTACAAGCAAGGCCGTAACACCTATGGTCAGAAGAGACATAAGCTTGGCCAGGAATATTTTCCAGCGTTTGACCGGTGCTATGATCAGAGACTTGATCGAACCTGTCGCGATCTCCTGCGATATTGCGCCGCCAGCCAAAATCAAAATCATCAGCAAAATCATTGTAATGCCAAAAGAGGCCATACCATCAAGTGCGGTGGATGACAGAGATCCGCCCATTCTGCTGATTTCAATGTTGTTTTCGGT
>JAAYFZ010000325.1 GCA_012727965.1 Clostridiaceae bacterium | reverse complement strand
TCTTAGATGACAGTGGCAGCAGCCTCTTTTTTGCGATTATCAAGATTATTTGTTAATTAAGAAATATTTAAATGTCGCTAATCATTGATTGGTTTTTTGCGTCCGGCAGACCAGACAACAAGTCTCTGCAAGCCGATAAACGCGAGCAGCAGGACACCTATGAAGATCTTGCCCCACCAGGAGTCAAGCTTGCCGTTAAATGTTATGAATGTCGGAATCAGCGACTGAAGCATGACACCAAACAAGGTTCCGAAGACATAACCGACACCGCCTGTCAGGAGCGTGCCGCCGATAACAGCAGCTGCTATGACATCGAGCTCCATACCTTGCAGGTTGAGCGACCAGCCTGATCTTGTATAGAACGAGAAGGCCAGGCCAGCTAGAGCTGAACAAAAACCGTTGAAGGTATAAACCATGATAATAGTTCTGCCAACAGGTAGTCCCATCAGTCTGGCTGAGGTCTCATTACCGCCAATAGCGTAAACATTTCTGCCGAAGCGTGTGGAGTGCATAATAAACACGCCGGCAATAATCATAGCGAAGAAAATCAATACTGCCAGATTGATCGCTGCGGGTGGTTTACTGAATTTTATCTTCCATTTGGCGATAGCTTCAAAAGCCTCATGTCTAATCGGTATAGAGGAGCGGCTGATGATAGCGCATAATCCTCTGGCCATAAACATGCCTGCTAATGTGGAGATAAACGGTGGTACTTTGAAGAAATGGATCATCGAACCCATCAGGAAGCCGAACAGGCAGCCTACAAGTATTCCTGCAATGATACAGATATAGGGATGGATACCCAGATTCTCTGATCCGAAGGATATAATCATAGTTGTCAGAGCAGCTACCGCACCTACCGACAGATCAATGCCGCCGGAGATCAAAACGACTGTCATACCGACTGCCGAAATACCTAGATGAGCATTATCGATGAATATGTTGAAAAATGTACGGAGTGTCGAGAAGCCTTTGTCTCCATAAATCACCGAGCCAGCAATAAAAGCGAAAATGAATAAGCTTACAGTCGCATAGACTGTCATGTATTTGGGATTAAGAAGGCTGGACAGCTTGCTTCTTGATTTAAGAGATGAACCGTTATTACTCATGCTGCTGCACCTCCTTTGTCAGAAATAGCCTTTTCATGTTTTCTGCGGGACATCCAGGCTCTTACAGGCTCAGACTGCAGTATAATAACAACAACAACTATCGAAGCGCGGAAAACCATCGTTGCTTCAGCAGCAATGCCGAAATAGTAGACTGTTGTTATGATCGTTCTGATGATAAGAGCACCAACTAGTGAGCCTGCCAGGCTGAACTTACCGCCCGACATACTTGTTCCGCCGATAACTACTGCCAGGATTGCGTCCAACTCATAATAGAGACCGGCATTGTTGGCATCAGCTACACCTATACGGGATGCGTAGATCAGACCAGCAATACCTGCGCAAATTCCAGATATTACATAAGTCAGCAATATAACATTTTTAGAGTTTAATCCGGAGTAGCGGCTGGCGCTTGGGTTGATTCCGACCGATTCAATAAACATACCCAGAGCTGTGCGCTTGGTTATAAACCAGATTACAACAAAAACACCGATCCAGAGAAAAACAGGCAGCGGCAGTCCCAACAAATAGCTTCTGCCGATAGCCAGAAATGGTGGATAACCTGTAGTCAGAAGTCTTGCACCAGTGATTAGCTGCGCTATACCCCTGCCGGCAACCATCAGAATAAGTGTAGCGATGATTGGCTGTATACCCATTCTGGATACAAGTAAACCATTCCAGAGACCACATATTGCTGATACTATCAGCGGCACGATTATTATAACGATAAAAGGCATCGCCGAGGCATTGTCAGCAACGATCGTATCGCCTCTGATCAGTGCTACAGACACAGCACCAGAAAGTGCTACAACAGCACCAACTGAGAGATCTGTACCACCAGTGGCGATAACAAGTGTCATTCCGAAGGCAATGATTATTATTTCAGTTGCTCTGTTGATAATATCGATCAGGCTGCCATAAAGCGCACCGGTTTCTGTCTGGAAATGAACCGAGAAGAAATCCGGATTGAGCAGGAAACTTACCAGAAGAATCAGTCCCCAGACAACAAGGGCCCAGAAAACCTTAGATCTAAATAGTCTTTCCTTATTCATTTTGCTTCACCTCCTGCGATCGTACTGAGGATCCTATCCTGACTGAAATCCTTACTGTCGATCTCGCCGACCTTTTTCCTGTCACGCATAACTACGA
>JAAYFZ010000324.1 GCA_012727965.1 Clostridiaceae bacterium | reverse complement strand
TGAAGCTCGCGCCTTCATAGGCAGGCTTACTTCCGTAAATGATGCCGAGAATTGTCATTATTACTACTGGCATACATATCGCGAAGATCACCATGTCCATACCGCGAAGGGATAGTTTTAGTTCTGTTTTCAGCATTACTTTATAAGCTTTCATCATCTGATGCCTCCTCGTCTGTGTACCATAAATAAGCGTCTTCAAACTTGTTGCAAGGACTGTTCTCGATTGCTTCCTGCACAGTACCGCAGAAAACACTTCTGCCGGTTTTTAGTATATTTATTCTGTCGCACAGAACTTCAACATCGTCCATAAAATGCGAGGTCATTAAAATTGTAAGACCTTTTGCTTTCAGCTCCGTGAGACATTTCCAGACATCACGTCTGGCTCTGGCGTCAAGTCCGGTGGTCAGTTCATCGAGAAATACTACTTCCGGATCTGGAATCAGCGCCTGGACAATAAATAGCCGCTGCCTCTGTCCGCCTGACAGCTCATTGACTTGGCTCTTTAACTTGTCAGACAGGCCGAACTGGTCTAAAAGCTGCAAATAGTCTGCAGTTGTCTTGTAGAGTGAGCTCGTAACTTCACAGAGCTCTTTTACAGTTATTTTGTCTTGATAATTTGTCTCCTGGAATTGAACACCGATCTTCTCAAAAAGTTTTTTACGATCATGTTTGGGGTCCATGCTTAGAATTGATATTGTGCCATTGTCAGCTTGCTTAGTTCCCAGAATGCATTCAATGGCAGTGCTTTTGCCGGCTCCGTTTGCTCCTAGTAATCCGTAAACTTCGCCGCGTCCAATGGTAATGTCAAGATTTTCGACTGCCTGAATCTGGCCGTACGATTTGCTTAAGCTTTTAACGCTAATTATTGTTTCCATGCAAAATGAGCCTCCTTTTGTTTTTGTTAACAAATAGAGGATAACAACTTCGACAAGTCTGGTGTTTAAGTGGAGGGTTAGGAAAATTTGTTTTTCATAGAATGCAAGCTCGACAGCATCCTGCTGGTGTTTTGCTCAGCATCATTAAGTGAGGTCAACAATTTATCGCAGGCCGAGAATATATCGTCGCTTGCATCTGGAGAGTCTATGACAACACGGATATTCGCACCAGGATCATCTGACAAAGTATTTAGCATACGCAAAATAGCTGATAGTGAATAATTGGCACAGCGCAGAGAGCGAATGATTTTCAAAATTTTCAAGTCCTCATCAGTATAAACTCGATAACCATTTTCTCTTCGCTTAATCTTCAATAAACCGTTCATTTCCCAATTTCTTAGGGCATCTATGCTTATTTGCAAATAATCTGCAGTTTGTTTTCTAGATAAACGAATACTGCTACCTGACTGCTCGCTGTCTCTGAGAATCTGCTCTGTTATCCGAATTGCCTCTTCTGCATTTGTTATTTCATACTGGATTTGACGCAGATATTGTTCCGCCAGCTTAATCGCTTGATCGAAATCACCATTGGCTGATACTTTTATTATTTCCATTGCTCTTTTTCGCAAGCCGTTTTGCAAAACTTCAACTTGCAGAGCTGTCCTTGCAAGCTTGAACTGGTCGAGATGAATATCCTCGAATATCC
>JAAYFZ010000323.1 GCA_012727965.1 Clostridiaceae bacterium | reverse complement strand
TTTCTGTAACATATTTGATAGCTATAGCGTATCTATCTTCAGCGACATTGAAGGTCAGATATTTACCTTCCATCGAATCACTATCGATTCCATAATCATCCATAGCTGCTTCAAACTGTCTGCCTTCGGCAACTTTTTTATTCTTATCAAAATAACCTGTCATTTTTGAATCCCCCTGTTTCGGATTATACTACACTCGTAAAATATATATCGTCTATAAGCAGAAAATCATTAATGCTTATGTGTCACATGATCGTATAAGTTGTTCCAAGGTTTAGTTATTTGTGGTAAATTAATCACATTGAATATAGATAACAACTGATGAGGAGATCTCCATGAAAAGAAGCACAACCAGAAACATCGCTTTTGCAGGTATATTTCTCGCACTTGCAATTGTTCTGCCTTTTTTGACTTTGCAGCTGCAGCAGCTGGGCAACAAGCTTCTGCCGATGCATTTACCTATATTGCTCTGCGGTTTTATCTGCGGCTGGCCTTATGGACTGGCTGTAGGCTTCCTGGCTCCACTACTTAGAAGCTTCATGTTCGGCATGCCTCCACTGATGCCGGTTGCTGCCGCCATGGCCTTCGAGCTGGCAGCATATGGTCTGGTATCAGGTCTGCTATATAAACTATTCCCGCGCAAGAATATATTCATCTACATAAGTCTGGTCATCTCAATGATCGTAGGTCGAATAGTCTGGGGTCTTGTCAGCATGGCGCTGTTTGGCATCCAGGGCAATAATTTCACCTTGTCCATTTTTATGACTCAAGCCTGGGTGAACGCGATTCCGGGAATTGTACTGCAGTTGATTCTGATACCGCTCATTATTATCGCGTTCAAAAGAGCCGGATTGATTGATTTGGCTGACAAACCGGTATTTGAGGATACTGGCAAGTGATTGTTTCCAGAAATCCTGTTGAACTGTCAGCACTTGTTTATCAAGACTATATGCAAGCTATAAATCAGTCTGCTTCAATCAGACCATATTTGGCTGCTATAGATGGTCCCTGTGCCTCCGGCAAGACTGTCCTGGCCAAAGAGCTAAAAAAACAGCTTGAAGCCTCATATGGTTTAAGCATAGGACTGATTGAGCTTGATCACTTCTTCCTGCCGCCAGCGCTCAGAACGGAAGCTAGATTTGCTGAGCCTGGCGGAAATATCCATTACGAAAGGTTTCAACAAGAAGTAATCTTGCCAGTATTAGCGAGCCATACTCCAGCGTACAAGGTTTTCGACTGCGGCATTATGGATTATGCTGAAGAAATTGTCATGACAGAAAACAATATCATCCTGATAGAAGGCGTATACAGTCATCATCCGCTCTGGCGGGATAATCTAGACTTGAAAATATTCTGCCAGGCTGATCTGGATGAACGTCTTGAGAGAATCGAAAAGAGAGACGGACAGAAAAAACTGAAACGCTTTATTGATGAATGGATACCATTGGAAGACAAATATTTCACCACATACAATATCAGCGAAAGCTCAGATATTATGTTTCAGTCCGATTCCTCCCGGCCTTTTTAGCATCATATAATTTGGTATCTGCTCTGCTGATCAGAAGTTCAAGTGATTTGTCTTGTTCTGTAATCATGGCAACACCGATACTGATAGTAACTCTGCCAACAGCGCCAAACTGATGGCAGGCAATTGCCGAGCGTAATTTCTCAGCTGTGCTATAGGCGCCTTCTAATCGAGTTTCCGGCATCATAACTACGAATTCTTCACCGCCCCAACGTGCAAATATATCTGTCTTTCTCAGATTATCATTGATGATTCTAGTTAATTCGCGCAAAACGAAGTCACCTTCATTGTGGCCATAAGCATCATTGACCTTCTTAAAATAGTCAATATCTATCATTGCTATGCTGAAAACAGAACCGTAGCGCAGATAACGTTCAAATTCCTTATCGGCTTGCCGGAGAAACATATATCGATTGTTAATACCGGTAAGAGAATCAGAAAAAGAAAGCTTCTGAAGTCTAAGCCTCTCTCGGTTGTAGAAAAATGAGAGTACCAAAAACATTATAAGAATTAGTGTAATCAGGATAATGTCCTTCGTATGATCAAAACGCATTTGGCCATAATTCTTATCCTCACGCAGAGACACAATATAACCCGTCGGTTCACCCACGATGTTTCTTATTGACAAGTAGCGTATTTCAACATCACGTTCACCATCTTGAACGAAAATGCCAAAATCACCTTGACCTTGCAAATGTTCACGAGAAGCGGTTTCGATTTTGCTGTTTAGAGAATCACTTAGCGAGAAGTTTTGTCTATACTTATCCGCTTCAGCACCTACTGCTTTATCAAAGAGGTAATCCGGCGAAAACGGACTTCGTCTGTAATTATCCTGCATTTCCTCGAAAACAATATTTTCAACCACATCTGCCCTCAGCATGAAATAGAGGTCATTTTCTGGATAGAGCTGATTAAGAAGACTCATCAGATAATCCATAGATATAGAAACTTCTACAGTCCCAATATGTTTGTCATCATAGCGAAGCGGATAAACAAAACGATATCCATTAAAAATTCGGCCCTCTTCGAAGCCGGAGACATAGCGTTGCTGTTGA
>JAAYFZ010000322.1 GCA_012727965.1 Clostridiaceae bacterium | reverse complement strand
GGCATGCCTGAGGATCCAGGACCTCTGATGCAGCGCTATTCAGCATATTATGGTTCGCTTGATATTGATCTTGATCTTTATCGTATCAGTACGAGCGACATGTTTGGTTCGCTTGATCCAAATGAACTTGATCCGTCGCTGCTGCAGCCTGTTAATATCGAAAATGAGCAGTCAGAGCAGACAACAGAATCACAAAATGCAGATACAGGGACAACAGGCTTCGTACAAAAAGCCGCAATCAGCACGCAGGAGATAGATGGAACTAAAACAAGACTGATGCATGTCAGCAGCCAATTGACAGGCGACCCTGATTATTTGTTGATCTATACTCGTGACATCAATGAAATCTATACAAGAAGAACTTCGATGATCCAGGCTTTTATCATGATAGATATTATCAGCGCAATTGTACTTGGGCTTGCTGCCTATGCTCTGGCCAGAAGACTTACCAGGCCGCTCGAGAAGCTCGGCGAGGCAGCAGTGCAGATAGCAGATGGACATTATAGCAGGATCGTTTCTGAGAGCAGTGATGAAACAGCTGACTTGACCCGTGCTTTTAACAAAATGAGCGAATCGGTGCGGCAACGTGAGCAGGAGCTCGAACAGCTGGCAGAGCAACGTCAGCAATTCATCGACAATCTGACACATGAAATGAATACACCACTGACATCGATACAAGGATATGCTTCGCTGCTTCAGCAGGCAAAAATGAATGAAGAACAGAAAAACAATGCAGCCGAAGTAATCGAGCGCGAAGCCAAGCGCTTGCGTGAGCTCTATGATCGTCTGATGACTCTGATACTGTCACGCAAGGAAGAGCTGAAACTCGAATCACTTAAGCTTGATCAGGTGTTTGCTGAGCTGGCGCAGACGATGATGCCGGCATTGCGGGAACAAGGAGTCGAGATAAAGATAGCATCCGCTGCTTCAGATGCTAGAGCAGACCGGGCTCTTTTACTTCTGCTTCTATCCAACCTGGTTAGAAATTCGATTGCTGCATCAGCTGAAGGCACAGTGATAACTGTCGGTTCCCAGCGGCTAAGCGACAGCATGATCGAAATTTATGTCGAAGATCAGGGTCGAGGAATTGAGCCGGAGCATATAGGCCAAATCTTCGAACCGTTTTATCGTGCAGACAAATCGCGTTCGCGCAAGACTGGCGGTGTCGGACTTGGACTTGCTCTCTGCCGTGAGATCGCTGTCAGACACGAAGGTAATCTCTTAGCAGAGTCAAAACCCGGCCAAGGGACTGTGATTCGTTTTCGTTTTCCTTCTTAAGAATATACAACTCTGATACAACTATGTGCTTACCACGAAACAGCCGGTTGCTAAACTGTAATCACAGTAAGAGATTACAGCAGATGCTGTTTCGAAAGGAGAAAGAACTATGAAAACAAATAACAACAAGAAAACCTCTAAAAAAATGAGGATAGGCAGACTGACAGTCCTGGTAATAGCCATAATGACGGCTGCTTCCTTAATGATGACTGGTTGTCTGAGATCACCTGTTGAAACAGGTGCGGTTACGAACACTGAGGATACAGATGTCACCCCGGGTGAGACAACTACTGAAACAACTGAAACAACGACAGAACCCGAAACATCAGAGACGGAACCAGAGCAGACTGACGAAACAGATGCCACCGACAGTGAGATCACAACAGAACCAACTGAAACAACAGCTCCAACCAAGGAGCCGCGTCCGGAACAATCTTCTATTACTATCGAGCTCGAGGGTATGCCCGAGCAGATCGTTACAAATCTCTATATGAGCAAGCTGGGTTACTCCATGTATTACGATAAAGATCGTTACAAGGTAGTTGAAACCAGCAGCCGATTTGATTCCGCAATAAGTGTAGATGAGTACATGCCCGTGACACCGGCAGACGCCTTGCCTGATATCTACATGCAGGTGGGATACTTCGCCGACATGTCAGCAGAAAAAGCTTTTTCAGAGCTAACGGCAGAAGCTGAGCAGAAACTTTCTGCTAAGGCTAGTGAACCAATGGCAGTGATAATTGGAGTTGATAATCTGCCCGGCCAGAAGGTCACGGTTGTTTCCGGTCATAACTGGGACAGCGAGGTTATTGCCATAACTGTTATTGATGATGGCAGGGGCGGCAGCTTCTTCTTCTACGGTGGTTATTTCCTGGAGGCCGAGGAAGGCCATGGCAGCCGCTACACTCAGATGCTGGAGAGCTTCAGGATTGAGTGATCAGGCATCGCACTGGAGAATATTATTGAATTCCTCACCTGTGATCGTTTCCTTCTCAAGCAGGAACTTTGAAAGCTCATGAAGCTTGTCAATATTCGATCGCAATATCTCAGAAGCCTTCTGATGCGCTTTGCGGATCAAACCTAGAACTTCGTCATCGATCGCGGCGGCAGTCTGAGCTGATACAAGCAGCTGGGATTCGCCGCCAAGATAAACATTACTGGTAGTTTCCAGAGCCATCATGTCGAAGTGTTCACTCATACCGAATCTTGTAATCATGGAGCGGGCGAGCTTAGTCGCCTGCTCTATGTCGTTTGCGGCGCCTGAGGTCATAGTGTTAAAAATTATCTCCTCCGCGGCGCGGCCGCCTGTATAAGTAACGATCTTATTGAATATTTCTTCGCGGCTCATCAGCACCTGATCATTTTCTGCGACCTGCATCGTATAGCCAAGAGCTCCAGAGGTCCTGGGTATGATAGTGATCTTATGTACCGGGGCTGAATCCGTCTGGCAGGAGGCAACCAATGCATGGCCGATCTCATGATAGGCAATGATCTCCTTCTCCTTGGGCTGGATAGCAGCGTTTTTACGCTGATGACCGGCAAGAATTACCTCAACGCTCTCCTCGAGATCTGACTGAATTACGCGTTCGCGTCCCAGACGAACGGCGCGCAGAGCTGCCTCGTTTATCATATTTGCCAGATCGGCACCGGAGGCTCCGGCAGTAGCTCTGGCTATACTAAGACAGTCGACATCAGGATCTATTTTAACATTCTGAGAATGGACCTTAAGTATGGCTTCACGACCAGCCAGATCCGGCAGCTCTACAGGTATACGTCTGTCGAAACGCCCAGGTCTTAGCAGTGCTTTGTCCAGGCTGTCTGGTCTATTGGTCGCAGCCAGGATAACAACGCCCTTGCGTCCGTCGAAACCATCCATCTCTGTCAGCAGCTGATTAAGTGTTTGTTCACGTTCGTCATTGCCGCCGCTGAAACCACCGGCGCCATCTCTCTTCTTGCCGATCGTATCGATCTCATCGATGAAGACGATACATGGAGCTTTGTCGCCAGCCTGTTTAAAAAGGTCTCTGACTTTCGCAGCGCCCATACCGACAAACATTTCGACGAATTCAGATCCGGAAATTGAGAAAAAAGGTACATTGGCTTCGCCGGCAACCGCCTGAGCCAAAAGAGTTTTACCTGTACCCGGAGGGCCAACGAGCAGAGCGCCTTTTGGCAGTCTGGCGCCGATACCGGCATAGCGACCGGGATTATGAAGGAAATCAACGATCTCGTTCAGAGCTTCCTTGGCTTCGTCTTGACCGGCAACATCCTCGAAGGTTTTGCCGGTTTGTGCCTGGACATAGACCTTGGCATTTGATTTGCCGAAGGTCATGGCATTTGCACCGCCGGTTTTTTTCTGCATATAGCCCATGAGCAGGCGACCCAGGAAGAAGAAAATCAGAAGCGGTAATACCCAACTTGCTATGAAACTAACAATAGGTGAAGCTTCCTGAGGCACGATGCGTGTGAATTCAACTCCTGCAGCCTTAAGCCTATTGGTTAAGTCCGGGTCAGGCATAGCGCCAGTAGTGAAAAGCTTCTCCTCGCCTTCGACCTCGGCTACATAAAATATAGTCTGATCGTCAAGCTCAAACTTCTGTATTTTGTTCTCATCGAGATGTGTTAAAAAAGCACTGTAATCTGTTTCTGTAATATCCCGCTGCAGAAGGGTCGGGAAGATAAAAGTGTTCAGCAGCATCAGGGCTGTAAAAGCGATAATTGCATAATAGATTAATGGTTTTTTTGGTGTTTTTTGTTCTTGCATTTAAGCTAACTCCTCATCAGGTCATATCTGTGACAAATTATTTTGTCATTTTGCAATATTTTCATTAGAGACTAATTCTATCCGCTGATTTCTGATAGAAGCGTAACTGTCTGTGAACAATTATTGCCAGATTGTAAAAGAACTAAGCTGATAATGCTTATTTTAAAGGCTTCGCAGGCCTGTATTGGACATTTACAAGCACAGACAACCTGCTAAGCATTGACGGTATGCCAGTATGATGATAAAATAACATGCGTATTTGCCTTGGATAAGCATCAAGGCTTCTACTCTTAAAAGAAAGGGTAATAGAGTTATCAGAGATTGTAAATTTCGCAATTAGCAGATTAATATAATTACATTAGATTTGGCTGCTTATATGATGTTTTATAAGCGGCCTGGTTTATTTGTGCCAAAATGAGGAGGAAGAAAATGAACACCACGGATATTCAAATGATCAGAAACAGGATGCAGGGCAATAAATTCACGACGGCCAGTCTCGATAAATGGCATGACTGGCATTGGCAGATGAGGCATGCTGTCAAAGATATTGGCATGGTCGAAAAAATATTCGACCGGACTTTTGAGCCTGAAATGAGATCTAAGATCGAGCAGACTCTGGAGAAATTTCCGATGTCGATAACCCCCTATTATCTTTCGCTTGTAGATGCTGATGATCTTGAAAACGATCCCGTTTTTAAGCAGGCTTTTCCCGATGTACGTGAGCTTCACATCTCCAGTCATGATATGAATGATCCTCTGGCAGAGGATCGTGACAGTCCGGTGCCGGGACTAACTCATCGGTACCCTGACCGTGTGTTGCTGCATGTAAGCAACACCTGTGCCATGTACTGCCGCCACTGTACCCGTAAACGCAAGGTTGGCGACCGCGACAATATACCTTGCCGCGATCAAATCCTTGCCGGGATCGAATATATACGAAATAATCCCGCCATCAGGGATGTTTTGCTCTCTGGCGGTGATCCTTTCATGCTGTCGGATGAATATATCGATTGGATACTGGCAGAAGTTACGGCGATCGAACATGTTGAGGTCGTGAGAATAGGAACAAGAACTCCGGTAGTTCTGCCTTACCGCATAACCGATGAACTTGTTGCTGTTCTGGAGAAGTATGAGAGCCTCTGGATCAACACTCATTTCAACCACCCGAGAGAACTGACCGGATCGGCACGCAAGGCTC
>JAAYFZ010000321.1 GCA_012727965.1 Clostridiaceae bacterium | reverse complement strand
TTCTTGCTGATCAAACGCCCAGCTTATTTCTGCGCATCATTTCAACGTCATTGAAGCTCTGTTTTGCAACATAGCCTTCGATTGGCTGAATCTTCTCATGATATGCATCGACAAACCAGTCAGCCTGCGGGAAGAAATGCTCTTCCAGCTCAAAAGCAGGTGTGATCCAGTTGCGTGAACCAAGAACAACTGCCGGAGCATCGAGGTCATCGAAGCAAAGATCATTAATGTTTCTGGCCAGATCGCTAAGGTATGATCCGCGATCACAAGCATCGCCTGCAACTATGATTTTACCAGTCTTCTTAACGGATGCCACTACCTTTTCGTAGTCAAATGGAACCATAGTACGAGCATCAATAACTTCAACACTGATACCAAATTTTTCTTCGAAGATCTTGGCAGCATCGAGGGCACGATACAGTGTCGCACCGATAGTAAGGATCGTCAGATCAGAACCGGCTCTCTTGACGTCAGGATCACCAATCTCGATCTCATAGCTCTGCTCTGGTACACCGCCCTCATGGAACTGCTCGGCTATGTCGTAGATTCTCTGACTCTCGAAGAAGAGAACAGGATCAGTACCGTTAAGAGCAGATGTCATCAAGCCCTTGGCATCATATGGAGTAACCGGGAAGACAACTTTTAGCCCAGGAATCTGTGCACAGAGCGAAGTCCAGTCCTGTGAATGCTGAGCACCATATTTCGAACCAACTGAAACACGTACTACAACCGGCATTTTCAAAATACCAGCAGACATTGCCTGCCACTTGGGCAGCTGATTGAATACTTCATCACCGGCACGGCCGAGGAAGTCACAATACATCAGCTCGACCAGTGCACGGCCACCGCTCATAGCATAACCAACTGCTGATCCGACAATAGCGCCTTCGGAAATAGGAGAGTTAAAAAGTCTGTGATAAGGAACAGCCTCAGTCAGGCCACGATAAACGGCAAAAGCACCGCCCCAGTCACGATTCTCTTCACCATAGGCGACAAGAGTCGGGTCCTCATAGAATTTGTCGATAATAGCCTCGAAGAGACCATCACGCAGCTGATATACCTTGTTTTTAGAAACAGGCTTGCCATTCTCATCATAAGCAAAGCGTGACTTGCGGGCGATCTGCTGAACACGGAAGTTATCTTCACGTTTTTGCAGCATGTCGACCGGACGATCTTCCATCTTGGCGACTTTCTGATTTGAGAACATGATTTTCTCGATAGCATCAGGAGTCTTATTCAGATCCATACGAGGAGAGATATCAGGATCGATTGCGAGTGAAACCGCCGAGGTAACAGTACTGACAACGAAATCATCAACAGCCTCGAAATCAGCTTCTGATACGACACCAGCCATAATCAGATCAGCACGGAATGCTTGAATTGAATCTTCTCTCTCCCAGGCTTCTTTTTCCTCTGTTGTACGATATGAATCCGCATCGGAAGGAGAATGACCGGCATAACGATATGTAACTGTATCAAGTAGAACAGGTCCGTTCTTCTCCTTGAGGATATCCATTTTTCTGGACATAGCATCGATAACAGCCATCGGATTATAACCATCGATACGCTCGGCATGCATCTGATCCGGATTGACGCCGGCACCGATTCTGGCTACGAAATCATAGCCCATTGTCTCGCCGC
This sequence comes from Clostridiaceae bacterium, assembly GCA_012727965.1. Classification (GTDB taxonomy): domain Bacteria; phylum Bacillota; class Clostridia; order Saccharofermentanales; family UBA5734; genus JAAYFZ01. Next base: position 15,683 of record JAAYFZ010000321.1, on the reverse strand, counting down.
GTGTCTGACCGCCCATAGCATACTGGTTATTCATGATATTGAAGATCAACGGCAGACCGCCCTTCATATCACCTTCCCACAACTCCTGGAACTGATCCATAGCTGACATCATCAGGCCTTCCCATACGGGACCACAGCCCATAGAGCCGTCGCCGATATTGCAGATAACGATACCGGGTTTGCTATTGATCTTCTTATAGAGAGCAGCACCAACTGAGATGTCGGCAGAACCACCAACGATTGCATTATTGGGGTAAACACCAAAGGGCAGGAAGAAAGCATGCATAGATCCGCCAAGGCCTTTGTGGAAGCCTGTGTTTTTCGCGAAAACCTCAGCAAGTGTGCCGTAGATCAGGAAATCGATTGCCAGTTCCTTAACTGAACGATCCTTGCCGGCATTATTCTTCTCAACAATTTTCCAGATAGCGCCTTCGAGGAAGCCTTCCATAATATCAAGCAGCTCCTGATCAGAAAGCTTCTGGATCGCTGACAGACTCTTGGCGATGATCTCACCATGGCTGCGGTGCGAACCGAAAATGAAGTCATTCTTATCAAGGTGATAAGCCTGACCGACGGCAGCTGCCTCCTGGCCGATCGACAAATGAGCAGGACCTGGATTGTTATATTCCAGACCATTATAGCTATTGGTCGTTTTGATCGAATAAAGCATGTTCTCAAATTCACGGATCATGCGCATATCGCGATAGATCCTCAGCAGATCATCCTTGGAGAAGTTGCCAGCTTCTTCGCTGGGCTTCTTCTGATACTGGTTAACTGGAATATTCTCGAATTCAATCCAGCCTGGTGCTCTTACATCTTCCGGTTTTACAAATAGTTGTTTGGCCATTTTCTTACCTCCGCTTTATATTAGCTGTGAAATATTGCTTCACGTATTATCTCGCCCACGGTCGGGTGAGGGAAAATCAGTTCTTTCATATGATCTATCTTCATCTCAGTTTCGACCAGGATGCCTGCTGAGAGAATTATCTCTGAAGCATAGCTTCCTATCATATGACAGCCGAGCAGCCTCTGCCGCTCCGGATCGATCAGCAGTTTGATCAAACCTTCGCCTGCTTCATTTTCAGCCATATAGCGCCCACTGTAGTTCATGGGAAGTGTTACTTTTTTGTACTTGATACCCTTATCCTTGCATGTTTCTTCAGTCTCCCCGACGAAAGCCATTTCAGGATTAGTATAGATTACAGAAGGCATTGCCTGATAGCGCATGACATCCTTCTTACCAAGGATCGTATTGATAGCAACCTCTGCCTCACGATATGCAGCATGTGCCAGCATCCAGATGCCGTTAACATCGCCTACAGCATATACGCCCGACACATTAGTGCGGCCCTGTGTATCAGTAACGATTCGTCCACGCTCAACCAGAACCGGCAGGTTTTCCAAACCGAAACCTTGTGTGACAGCTCTTCTGCCGACACTCATGAGAGTTACCTCTGAATCAGCCTGCTCAATTTTGCCATCGGGAGTCTTGAAGCTGACCTTGCCGCCGGAAACTTCTGTGACCTGGCAGCCGAGATGGAAAACAATACCTTTTTTCTCGAAGCTCTTTTGCAATATATCGGCCAGTTCACGGTCAGCGGCACCGGCGATATGATCAAGCATTTCGACAACAGTTACTTGGGAACCAACGGTACTGAAATAATTAGCCATTTCCAGGCCGATAACACCGCCGCCGACTACGACCATCGTCGCAGGGATCTTCTCGAGATCAAGAATCTCGCGATTAGTTACGACTGAACCCTCCTGAAGACCTTCACTCACACCTGGGATCGGCGGTACAACAGCCTCTGAACCAGTCGCGATCAGGAGTCTCTTGCCCTCGAAGCTCTCTTCGCCGACTTTTACCGTGATGGTACCATCAGCAGCACGGCCGGCTATAACACCGAGACCTTCCTTAATAGTGACTTTTTTACTCTTGAGCTGTGCACGTATGCCAGAGACAAGGTTTTTGACGACCTTGTTTTTGCGGGCAACTACTGCCGCCTGATCGATTGCCGCTCCAGTCGAAGTAACACCGTACTTCTCACCATGAGCAGCATGATCATATATCTTCGCACTGTTGAGAAGTGTCTTGGACGGTATACAGCCTTCATTCAGACAGACTCCGCCAAGTTTATTCTTCTCGATCAACAATGTGTTAAGACCAGCTTCGCCAGCTCTCTCGGCAGCCAGATAGCCTCCGGGGCCGCCACCAAGAACGATCAAATCATACATATCTTATATGCCTCCTTGCTTACTGCATCAGCAGCAGTGAAAAGTTTTCCAGAACGGTTTTCAGATCCTTGAGGAATCTGGCGGCAGGCGCGCCGTCGATCGCTCTATGATCAAAAGTCAACGACAGTCCCATAGATGGGTAAGTCTTGAGTTCGCCATTTACTTCACGCACTTTGGTAGTAATTCCGCAGACGCCAAGTATGCAGGTCTGAGGCGGATTGATAACCGGTGTGAAGCTCTCAACATCGAGCGTTCCCAAATTAGTAACGGTAAAAGTCCCGCCCTGGAGCGCGTCTGGACTGATCGTGCCTGACTGGCAGGCAGTGACAGCTTCTTTCACTGCAGAAGACAGCTGTGATAGAGACATCAGATCAGAATTGAATACTGTCGGTACCATCAGGCCGCGCGGCGTATCAACAGCGACGCCCATATGGACACGGTTGAATATCGTCAGCTTCTCATCATCATAATGAGCATTGCAGCCAGGATGCTTAGGCAGCACACGTGATGCAGCATAGAGAATAATATCGTTAAGTGTCGGTACCTTCTCAGCCAGAGTGAAGCCAAGCTCGGAATTCAGACCCTTCTCGCCTGCAGCCTTGAGGCGCTTGCGCAGAGCCATGATATCTGTAGCATCGAAGCTGCTGTTAAGTGTAAGCTGAGCCATCTGCGAGAGTGAGGCCTGCATAGAGCGGGCAATAACCTTGCGGATATTTGTATGTTTCTCAACATAGCTCTCAGGACCAGCGTCAATTGCAAGCGCCGGAGTCGTAGAAGCTGCAGCAGCACTTGCGGCTGGTGCGGCAGTAAGATCAGCAACACCAACGCGTCCGCCGATACCAGTGCCGGCAATACCCGTGTCGTGGGCAGCTCCGGCAGCCTGTGTAACCAGGCGGCCTTCATCTATCAGCTTCTGAACATCGCGTTCAATTACGCGCCCCTTAGGACCGGTTGGCTGAGCGAAGCGCAGATCAACGCCTGCCCTCTCTGCCAGACCGCGAGCACGTGGACTGATTGCTTCGGGCAGATCGCCTGCCGGCGCGGCAGCAGCTTCTACAGCAGCCGTTTGGACTGCAGCTGCAGGAGCAGCAACAGCTTCAGCTGTGGCTGGTTTTTCTTCCTGAACTTCTTTCGCTTCGCGAGGATCGAATTCAGAAACATCCTCACCCGGTTCACCGATCACACAGACATTTGTCAGAACAGGGATATCGTCACCCTCTTCGAAAAAAACAGCAATAAGCGTACCGCTTACTTTTGCAGCCTCATCGAAGGTTGCCTTGTCCGTCTCATAGGTGAAGAGCAGATCGCCCTCAGAAACAGAGTCACCCTCCTGCTTATGCCATTTACCGATTATGCAGCTCTCAACAGATTGCCCCTGACGAGGCATGATTATAGCAGTAGCCATATGGTCTTGTACCTCCTGTTATTATTTCAGCATCGTTTGTCCGCCGGTAACAGGAATAGCCTGGCCGGTTTCATTTTGCTGTTCAACACAATACATAATTGCTCTAGTTACATCGAGCGGCGAGCAGCCGCGGTGCATCGGCACCTTGGAAACATAGAAATCATAGACATCTTCGACCGTCTGGGCACCTGGCACTTTGCCCGCCTCGAGATATTGTACGAACAACCCTTTTTCAGGATCGCTCCAGAGCGGACCTTCATAGTAGTTACCCGGGCAGATCGCATTTACCTTGATACCGTTTTCAACCAATTCCTTGGCAAAACTCTGAACCAGGCCGATACCGCCAAACTTGCTGCCGGCATAGGCAAAATTCCGGTTTGAACCTTCTAGTCCTGATTTGGAATTTATCTGAACGATGTCTGAGGTATAGCTCTTATCAAACTGTGCCTGCAGTTTCATCGATCTGGAACCATATTTTGTTACCAGGAAGAAGGCTGTATAGTTTATTCTGGTCACGAACTCAAAAGCTTTGAGCGTCATCTCTTCAAGACCACCTGCTTTTAGCACACCGGCATTGCTCACTATCAGATCAATACCGCCGCAGCGCAGAACGATTCCCTCCATCAAGTCACGAACCGAATCCTCATCACCAACATTTACAGGCAGGGCAAAAGCCGCATTTTCACCGTATTGTTCACTAATAGATGCAGCCACCTGTTCTGCCAGTTCAAGGTTCAGATCTGCGATCACGATCTGAGCGCCAAAAGCTGCCAGCTCTCTGGCGATTCCCTCACCGAAGCCCTGAGCTCCGCCAGTTACGAGCGAGATCTTGCCGCTCATTCTCTTATTATCAGCATTCGTGCCGGCATTCGCAAAAACGAAGCGGCCGACGCCTTTTACCAGTATTGAGGTAACATTTTTCTCGGTAGCTGCGGACTTCTCAAGCTCAGCGTACAATTCTTCAACAGAAGTATAATCAGAAGTACTCAGCTCAATATCAGACTTGGCTTCTCCTTCTGCATAGACAACAAGACGCTGCCCGCTATCTCCTGGAAAAAGCGAACGCAGCACAGGAGCTATTACTGCGGCAGCACGTCTGCTTCCCTCCATTTGTTCAACCCAATTTGACATAATAAATTCCTTTCTTATACAGGACTCTAGCCTTGCCGATCTCTTTTCGAACTCAGCAATAAGCTAACAATAACGTTTACGGACGGCAAAAGCCGAGCCGGCGGAACAGTACCGCCAAGCCCGGCTGCGCTAAAAATCAGATACAGTTGGCATTGGCCAGCAGATAATCCTCTGCTGCCTTGCACCATAGACCATTGTTGGCATCGATGATGTCAGCCAGTTTAGCAAACATCTCATCTTGTTCGCCCAGGCCGCGGAAATCATCGAGTGCTGTTAGAGGCATGCTGATATGAGTGTAGATCAGCTTCTTGCCACCAGGTATCTTAGGCAGATTCAATGTGGTTTCAACAACACTATCGAGACCGCCGACATGAGTGATCATAGAAGATGGGTCAATCTTGCCAGAAGCCATAAGCTCCAGCGACTCGATCAAGTCATCTGTGTTACCGCCGCTGTTGCCGGCAACATGTGTCGCATTATAGTGAACATTGTAGAAATTGTATTTTGCAGAGAATTCAGGATTGGTCGGGCCGGCGAAGAAATTGAGACAGCCGTCATATGCAAGAATTTTGTCAGCCTGCTCAACAACAGCAGCAACTGGTGCATAGACATAGACATCGTTAAAGCCTGTATCTTCTGAAAGCTTCATCAGCTCTGCCGGAACATCTTCCATTTTGCCAGTGTTGACATAAACGAGCTTGACGCCATTCTTCTCAGCCTCTTCCACTGTATAAATGGAAGCCGCTCTTGCCAGACGCGCCTCATCAATATCAGTTACAACCAGAAGAGACGGACGCCGCGGTCCGTGAATCGCATAGTCGATAGCACCAAGACCCATAGGTCCGACACCAGCTAGAAGAGCCATCTTGCCACCTTCTACTATGCCCATTTTATGTTCATAACTGCCGGCAGTTGTATGGTAGTTAACATGGAAACCGCCAACGATACAGGAAACCGGCTCACCGAGCGAGCCAAAATAGAAAGCATCACCTTTGTATTGAAGCAGACTTTTTCTCTCCATAACGATTTCAGGGATAACGATATACTGTGAAGCTCCACCGATATAGCGGAATGTATAGCCTGGAGCTGCATATACGTTTTTCGGATCATTAATGGCCGGTTGGATCGCGAAACGTTCGCCCGCCTTAAACTGATCAGCCCATTTACTGCCAACTTCTAAGATTTCACCACAGAACTCATGTCCGATGATAACCGGGTTTTCTGCGATATCCTCAGGAACACGCTTATGATCGGAGCCCTGGATAGCTGCTTTGTATGACGACATACAAATACTGTCTGATACGATCTTCGCGAGAATCTCGCCCTCACCGATCTGCGGAAGCTCGAACTCGTCGAGTCTTAGATCATTCTTGCCATAAAGCCTAACTGCTTTGGTTTTCATAATGGGAATCCTCCTTGCCAGTTTCCATGTAAATACAAATGTAATCTAATACGTCACCTTATAATGATCCTTCGTTTCTATAGCAAATCCTATGTAGACACGTTATTTTTGTTTTGCATGTTAGATTATAACACATATCTGTTAAATGTTAACACTTATTGTGAATTTTTTTTCAAAACATCGGCAAAAGTTAACACAAGGATAACATTGCGTTATTTTCATTTCTACTCTAAGTTCATACGCCATTAAAAAGACTTGATAACACTGTACCACAGCGCTTTTGAGGGATATATCAGAACATGTAAATTTGTGAATAATTAAATTTATTGTTATTATCATGCAAATTATTGTAATCTTTTCACACCTATGATATCATGTATTAGAATGAAATTAACATTACATCATTTGGTGTTATATTCGGAGGTTTCACATGCCGTTAAAGAGAAGAGAAGCCATAAATACAACAATTCAGACTTCAGGCGAAGTTAAATTAGCTGATCTTGAGAAAATGTTTCCAGATGTTTCAAGCATGACCCTTAGAAGAGATCTGGAGTCACTTGAGAGACAGGGACGCATTATCAGAATTCGCGGAGGAGCTAAATCAATCGCGCATCTCTCGATGATCAAGGAAGCTGTTTACACGCAGAGGCAGGCCGAGAACACACCGGCCAAGTCAGTCATCGCTGACAAGGCAGCTAAACTTGCTACAGCAGGCAGATCTATATATATAGATTCAGGCACTACCTGTATGGCTCTTGCACAGAGGCTTCCTGATCACAATTTATTTGTACTGACACCCGCGCCCAACATAGCAATCGAATTAATCAAGAACAGTAATATTAAGGTTAATCTCACCGGAGGCCAGCTGAATCGAGATACCCTGACACTATCCGGTTTTAATGCTGTCGAATATGTAAAATCGATTAATATAGATATTGCCTTCATGGCAGCCAGCGCTTTTTCTCTGCAGAATGGTTTCACCTGCGGTGATTATTACGAGGCTGAGCTCAAGCGGCTTATAATCCGCAAAGCTCAACAGGTGATCATGCTGATGGACTCCAGCAAGATAAACACAGGTATGCCTTATACTTTTGCCAGACTTAATCAGGTTCAGACACTTATTACAGATAATGAGCTTCCTGAAGATCATCAAAAAGCAATTCGTCAGGCCAGAGTCGTTTTACTCTAAGCTATCTCTTACAAATTATTAACCAAATATATTGTTTTGGAGGAACAAGTGATGCCGCAGGCAATTATAGTCCGCTCCAACAGTAATGATCCTTGGCATAATCTCGCACTCGAGGATTATCTCATGCATAATATGCCCGATGAATCATCTGCTGTACTCTATTTATGGCAAAATCAAAACACCGTGGTCATTGGCCGCAATCAAAACGCTTGGGCCGAATGCAAAACAGCTCAACTTGAAGATGAAGGCGGAAAACTTGCCCGCAGAACCACTGGCGGAGGTGCGGTTTTTCATGATCTGGGCAACTTGAATTTTTCAATCATCCTGCCAGAGAGAAAATTCCGTCTCGACGATACCTTCGGTATTGTTCTTTCCGCTGTTCTGACAGCAGGCATAGAGGCAGAGCGTTCAGGACGCAACGACATACTCACGGCAGGCGCGAAATTTTCCGGAAATGCCTTCCGTACTGACAGAGGCTTCGGCCTCCATCACGGTACTCTTCTGGTTAATTCGGATTATGCACGAGTCGGCCGCTATCTGACTGTAGCAAATTCTAAACTCGCGGCAAAAGGCGTGCAGTCCGTACGTTCACGTGTCATTAATTTGACTGATGTCAAACCTGATGTAACTGTCGCTCAGCTCGAACAAACTATGGAGCAGGCTTTTGCCGATTATATCGAGAGCACTGCCGAGCCTGGACAGGAATGGGAGTATAGGCATGTTGTCGATTCAGACTTCGCAGATGCACCTGGCTTCTCCGATCTCGAGCAACATTTCGCCTCCTGGGATTGGCGCTATGGTGAGAGTATTCGCTTCGATACTGAGATCGAGACTCGCTTCGAGTGGGGCATAGTAAGATTAGGTCTCCTGATCAAAAATGGCCTGATAAGTTCTGCACGTATTTATTCTGATGCACTAGATAGTGATTTTATCTCTGCACTGTCCGGACAATTTGAAAATATTAAATTTCACTCACGCGAGCTGGCTGATTCTATAAGAAAATTCCCTGAGACCGGCGGCGGCTTCGTAACGACGCGCAGCAAAATGCTGTCTGATATCGCTTCCTGGATTGAAGAACAAGGCTGGTAGTTATTATTGCAGATCGATAGTGGTTCACTGTCGATCTGTTTCATATGCATCATTTCACCAATTTATCTCTCTATTGTTGCCAACAATACAACATCATGCTATTCTAGGGTTATATTTTGAAAGTCAAACTATTCGTACCTCGAAGTATTAATAGTTTATCTGATGCAATTGATTTAAATGGGGGATAATTATGCAGACTATAAAAGGTATCAAGTACTACGATGAGCCTTCTTTTTCGACTCTCAAGGAACTTGTTAAATATTGTGCTGACAGCTATGAGGATATGCCGGCCTACCGCTATCACGAGACACCTGACGGGCCTGATATTTTGCACAGCTATCGCGAATTCTCAAACGATATTAATGCTCTCGGAACCGCTCTGCACAGCCTTGGTCTAAAAGACCAACATATTGTAGTCGTCGGTGACAACAGTTATCTCTGGGCCGTTTCTCACAATGCTGTCGTAAATGGAACAGGCGTCTCTGTTCCTCTTGACCGTCAACTGCCTGAGCCGGAAGTAATAAGTCTGACAGCAAGAGGCAAAGCAACAGCCTTCATCTATGGTGCACGTCATCACGACATTGCAAAAGCAGTAGCACAAACTAATGATGATGTTAAGTATTTCATCTGTATGAAAGACGATACTATCGAGCAGGAACTAAAAGATAGAGATCCTCGTTTTATGCCTCTTTCCGAACTCATGAACAAAGGGCGCGAAATGATCGCGGCTGGCAACAGAAGCTTTCTCGATGCCGAGATTGATCCAAAAGCCATGTGTTCCCTGCTCTTCACATCTGGAACTACTGCTATGTCAAAGGGCGTTATGCTCAGTCATGAAAATATAACTTCAAACGTCCATAGCGTAGCTTCTACTATTCATATTGAAAAAGGCCAAAACGCCCTTTCAGTTTTACCTTTGCATCATACCTTCGAAAACTCAGTCGGCATGTATATGATGCTGTTTTTTGGCAGCTGTATTTGTTTCACAGATGGTTTGCGATATTTCAGTCAGAATCTCAAAGACTGGAAAATAAATATACTGCTGGCTGTTCCTCTTCTGTTTGAAAATGTTTATAAACAAATCCAGAAAACACTAGAGAAAACCGGCAAGCTCTCTCTCGTTAACAAGATGCGCAAAATATCTAATCTGCTAAGAAAAGTCGGCATTGATAAACGTCGCAAAATTTTCCATCAGATTATCGATGGCATCGGTGGCGGCATGAATCTCTGCGTCAGCGGAGCTGCTGCAATCGACCAGGAAATAGTCGCCTTCTTCAATGATATTGGCATTGATTTTCTGGCCGGATATGGCCTGACAGAAACTTCTCCGGTAATTGCTGCTTGTAATCAGCATGTCAATGTCTTCGGAAGCGTTGGCAATCCACTTGCATATATCGAAGCCGCAATCGACACAGACGATAAGAATCCAGGAGCAATAGGCGAGATTTTGACCAGAAGCAAGAGCGTTATGCTCGGTTATTACGAGAACGATGAGGCTACTCAGGAAGTAATGACACAAGATGGCTGGCTGCGTACCGGTGATATCGGTTATCTCGACAAGAACGGCTGTATCTTCATAACTGGTCGTAAAAAATCCATGATCGTGCTAACTAACGGCAAGAAAGCTTTTCCCGAGGAGATCGAATATCTGATCAACAAAATTCCCGGTGTCAAAGATTCACTGGTCTGGGGTGAAGATTCCGCCAGAGGCGCTGTAGATATTTGTGTTCGTCTGATGATGGAACCTGATTTACTGCCAGAAGGCACAGCCAAGGATGATGATGGTATTGGTAGGTACATATCTGATAACATCAAGACCATCAATCAGGACATGCCGCCGTACAAGGCCATTAAATACTTCATCTGGAATCAGCAGGATATGATCAAAACCACGACTCTGAAGATCAAGCGTCCCGCCGAGACCAGCCGCATTACAGCCGAACTTGGCAAGCATGGCTGGAATATGAAGCAGGCCAATGGTAAGAGAATTGATTTCGAGCCAATCAGCTAAATATCTGAACTTATGTTAGGAGCATTATCGACCAACTGTACTGATCTGCTTATACCAAGTTGGGATCGAGCTAGTGAACTTAGAATACATCTGATCGATCGACCTAAGTCGACTGATCAGCTTGCGAGCCTTGTCGCTGCGTAAATCAGAACAACAAGCAAGTTGCTCGAGAACATTGAGCATATTATAGATCGCACTGCAGATGAAAAATTCTTCAGGGGGAGAAAAATCAAAACTAAAATCAATCAAGAGGACTGCGAAATCCTCACAGACCGCATGGATATCTGTAAGAAGACCATTCAAGCTGTACCATTCATCCGCATATGACCACTCAGAAATCAGAGGGACTCTAATGCTGCCATCCGGTTGATAATACCACATGTTTGGGGCAAAGCGATTATAGCAAATTGTAAGAGTTCTCGATGCCAGCAAGTGACGATTGCTTCTGTAGAACCTACGAAAATGCTCCAGGGCGGCTATGTCAAGACCCTTACTGGACAGGCATCTTCGAACCTTAGCAACACGATCGTCAATTTGGTTCAGCCATTTCTCAGAGTTGTAACCATCAGCGAATTTAAGCAAACCGGCATCCTTGCCGACAGCCTCCTGACGAGCTATCGAGGAGGCTGCTTTTATATAGGCAGCAGCACTAGCGGCAGGCTTGAGCTTATCATCGAAGCGCAATCGCTTAGCTACACTATCGTAACTACGATCATGCTGCCAGGGCATAATAAAATAAACATATTGACCGCTTCTACACAAACCGTAATCAAGTTCGCTATCTACCACAGAACCTATACCAAGCGCAACATCGATTTGCTTCTGATAATGATAACATCTACAGTAATAGTCATAGCTGCGGTCACCAAGAATCCTCAACGCAAACTCATCACCATTGCAGTCTCGTACATGAAATAACAGATCTGATACAGACCTTCGTCGCACAAGTCTCATTTCTTCCCAATTCTTATAACCCGGGATAGTTTCCAAACAGATACTGACGGAATCATCCAAAATGATTTCAGACCGAGGTTCATGAAGTCTGCATAATTCAGTCGGCATAGCTCACCTCGCTGCACGCTTGTATAATAATAGGCTTATACACTATTGTGATTGCTAACTTTATTTTTTGATTTTTACGTCACTTGTATAAATATCTTAATATGCATACACGAACAAACGATTGATTCGACTTTACAAAAACTTGCATAATCATACAATATTGTACAAATATTGCTCTGTTTTGCGAATCGCCACATTATTGGTGAGGATTTGAACACCGGAATTTCACTAAACCTTGAGACCAGCCTGTGCCAGTTCTTTGCCGACATTAAGAACATGATCACCTATTCTCTCAAAATCCGTTAGCATTTCAGAATAAAGAACACTGGCCTCTTCACCACACTGGCAAGCCTGCATTCTCTTAATCTGATGTCTGCGATAACTAATCGTCATATCATCAATACGCTGCTCAAGTGCTGAAATTTCAGAAAATTGCTCGATCGAGATCGAATCCATATGGCCAATCAGCTCAACCGCCTTGACACTGACATTACGCATCTCTTCTATCTCCTCAAGCGCCGGTCCCGAAAACGAGATGTCCTTATTTTTGAAATGCTTGGTATATTCACATATATTGACTGCATGGTCACCGATACGTTCGAGATTACCAGCTATCCTGAAGAATGAACTAAGCATCATTGAATCATGCTCATTTATTTCAAACACCATGGTTCTTGATATATAGGTAGAAATCTCCTTGTTAAGATAGTCAACATAGTCTTCAAGCTGGAGAACTTTTTCCAGTCTGTCCTGGGTGCCATCGATCACTGCCTGAAAACTCTCGCTAACACTCTCGGCAACCATATGTGACATACGCTCAAGCTCGCGCCAGACACCATTTATTATAATGGCCGAAGTACCAATCTGATGCTCTGGCGATGGCTCCAGCTGCTTGATGAAAACCAGCTGCAGCTTCTCTGCCGTCTCGGACTCTTTCTCTGGAAGGACACGGACAGCCAGGGCAGCCAGCAATGTTCCAAATGGAAGCAACAGCAGCGTTGTCGAAATATTGAACAATGTGTGCATATTAGCGATCTGCGCGGAAGCATTATTAGGAGTAAGACCTTGAACAAACTCAGTAAGAGGCGTGACTATTGCCAAAATCGAAAATATCAGAGTACCTATGACATTAAACATCAAATGAATGATCGTAGCACGTTTGGCACTGCGGCTTGTCCCGATAGAAGCCAGCACAGCTGTTATGCAGGTGCCGATATTCTGTCCAAACAATACAAACACAGCATTCGGCAGACCTATGACTCCACTAACTGCCAGTGCCTGCAAAATACCAACAGAAGCTGACGAAGATTGAATTACAGCCGTGAAGAGCATGCCCGCCAGTATGCCCAGAAGAGGATTACTGAAGCGAGTCATCAACTGGACAAAAGCCGCCGAGTCCCGTAATGGTAACATCGAACTGCTCATCATCTCCATGCCGATAAATAGAATCCCCAAACCAGCAATTATCTGACCTAAATGATGAAATTTGACCTTTTTTACAAACAATACAAGCAGTACACCGATAAAAGCAATCAACGGGGCGAGTGCACCTATATCTAGAGCGATCAACTGACCCGTTACGGTCGTACCGATATTGGCACCCATTATGATCCAAACTGCCTGTTTAAGCATCATCATGCCCGAATTAACGAAGCCCACGACCATAACGGTTGTCGCTGACGATGACTGAACGGCAGCCGTGATCGCGGCGCCAACCGCGACTCCCAGAAAACGGTTAGAAGTCAGCTTCTCTAGAATTTGTTTCATACGATTACCAGCAGCAGCCTCCAAGCCCGAGCTCATCATCTGCATACCATAGAGAAAAAGCGCCAGTCCGCCCAGCAGCCCCAAAATCTCAGAAAAACCCATATATGCTACCCTCCATCAATAAAAAAGAATATAGTTTTTATATCTGTAAAAGAAGAACAAGCTCGATAGCTCCATACCAAGCAGTCACGGCAGAACACCGCCAGCTTTGATCTGATCATATCGAGCAGATTATATTCCTCAAATGTAAAATTCTCAAGCAGCAAGGAATAGATTTAACATAGAATTAACCTATTACCGTTGAAGCTTTAGTGTCTTATAAGCATAAGTCTTTTTTGCAACTATATTTGTGAGCTATTTTCATTTGTACGATGTAAACTAATCCTATATACAATAGATATATGATGATAATTGAGCGCTATTACAGCGCATGATCGAAGCAGGTGATTTTGTGATGTTCATGTTTGTAAACGGTTCATGGGAAAAGTCAGAAACAGCCAATAGCAGCACCAACGATAAGCAAATTTATCTGCTTTGTATTGACGAAATCGAAAAGCTAGATCAGATTGAGCAATTAAGTAAGACCATTATCTCGCAATGTCTCAGGAGAAAAGCTTTTACCTTCGAACATCATGACACAATAGATTATATTGGTGCGCTATTTCTAAACAAAAATAGTATCAATGAATCAGAAGATAAGTTTTGTATTTGTGCTGGAAAAAACCTGCTTATTCTCATTCATGAAAATACTGAGCAGGCAAATCTTATTGTCAGAGAAATCACCACCGAACCAGTAGATGCCCCGCCAAGTATCAGCTCTCTTTTCATCACTTTTATGGAGAAAATAATAATCGGGCATATTGAGCAACATGAGCAGATCGAAGACGAGATTGCTTTGTTGGAAAACGCTTATCTTACTGATAGAAAAAATATTGGACCGGATAGAATTCTTATGCTTCAAAAAAAGTTGCTGGTGTACAAAAGATTCTATGAGCAATTGCAGCATGTGTTAGACGATGTTCAAGAGACCAGACACAGCCTGATAAATGATGAAAACATGCGGTTGTTCACTCTATACACGCGTCGTATTGAGAGACTTCTAAAAAACGTACTGGTATTAAGGGAATATGTTACTCAGGTTCGCGAATCGTACGAAGCAGAAACAGATATAAGTCTTAACAGAATAATGCGATTATTTACAGTAGTCACGGTCATTTTTCTGCCACTGACACTTATAGCGGGCTGGTACGGCATGAATTTGCAAATGCCCGAATATCAATGGATTTGGAGTTATCCATTAGTCATTATTGTCAGCATTGCCATTGTAGTACTGACGATTATATTCTTCAAAAAGAATAAGTGGTTTTAGTTCGAGCGATATTCTGAGCTTCAGTATATTTATGCTGCCTTATCAAACGATTTGAGCACTAACATGTTGCATTATCGCAGTACGTAATTTGTCGATAAAAGCTACTTCATCGGCTTTCTTCAGATTATCCGTATACATTGGCGCTGATATAACGCATTCGACTTGGACTCCACCGACCTTTGAACCGTCTTTTGCAAGGGCTTTGTATGAGTTGCTGATGCTGACCGGAACGATTGGCACACCGCTCTTTGTGGCCAGACGCAACCAACCACGTTGAAAGGGTCCGACTTCTGGACTATCACTTAGGCGGCCTTCAGGGAAAACGACCATGGATTGGCCGTTCTTAAGATGTTCAATAGCCTGATTGATGCATGTGGAAGACTGTCGTGCATTTTCGCGATCTAGGAACACACACTTGATTAGCTTCATCCAGGTTCTGATTATTGGATACTTTAGCACCTCGACGATAGAAATAAACCCTTTTTTCTTATCGATGAAACCATGGATAATCAGACTGTCCATATGTCCCTGATGATTACTGACAAACAGAACAGCACCATTTTTCGGCACGTTTTCAAGACCGGTAACATTGACTGTCGAGCCAGTAAGCTTGAACAGATATCGAGCAAGCATTTGGCTTTTTTGATTCACAAAATGATTCTTATGCTCAGTTTTTTGTCTTAGTTCATAATACTTCGCTTTTATCAGTATAGGATAAGACAGAACTAGACCTAGCCAGCCAAGAAAATACCATAAAAAGGTTCTCATTATGCATACACTCCTATTTTTGTCATAGTATTGATTAGAGGCATCTATGTTCATCTTCATAATTTAATGGACTGATTTTTTGCAGAAAAAATACTATTCTGTAAATTGTAACATGAGCAGGCAATTTGTTCGCTGCAGTCTCAATATCTTTTTGTATTTTGATTGTTTGCAAATAGGTGGAATCTATTCCAAGAGAAGATATGACAAAGAACCGGTTACCTGCTGCCCTTGACAGTCTCAGACCCTGTCGCTATA
>JAAYFZ010000006.1 GCA_012727965.1 Clostridiaceae bacterium | reverse complement strand
CGATCCTTATATCTTATGCTCTGGATGATCAGATAATTTTCGGCATGGCGCAGTTCGTCTGCGATCGTGATCAGATCATGGCCGCCGCTGATGCTGAGCCGGAAAAAACGAGCCAAAGCACTGACCATAGTTACTACGCTCTGATTGTCGCCGTCCTCTGCCAGCCAGACGATCGAATCCAGAGTATTGTATAGAAAATGAGGATTGATCTGAGCCTGCAAGGCTTTCATCTCACTCTTGCGCAGCTTGGTATGATCATCGATGATCTGGTTCATTAGTTGCTGCAATTGAGAAATCATTGTATTAAAAGAGCCAGCCAATTGCTTGATCTCATAAGCTCCGCCCTCTTCAGCTACTGTATTAAGAGCACCCGCTTCAACCTCTTTCATCCTGCGCTGCAGCCTCTGGAGCGGCCTGGTCATAAAGGCCGCGAGCTGTACTGAAATCAGGAAGACCAATAATGTTCCCAACAGTACCAGGATCAGAATCAGAGTACGCATATCGTCAACTGCGGTTACGATATCATCGAGATAACTGATACCGACCAGACGCCAGCCCGATTCACCCAGCGAGTATATGCTTGCAGATAGATCCTGGCCATTATATTCGATCTGATGGCTTCCGTCACTTAGCGGCATGACCTCGGCCACGGCCTCCTGTTTAACTCCAAGGTATAACATTTGTTGCTGCGGGTGATAAACGATATCACCATTACTATCCATAATGAAGACATAACCGCGCCTGCCCAGCTGGACCTGGCTGCACAATTGCTCGATCAACCGGAAATTGACGTCGACAAGAAGAATGACCGGTTCATCCGGGTCAAGCAGGTCCCATCGGACCGCCCGGCTGTGGCTGATAACCCAACGATAGTTATTAAAAAATAAATTTTGTACATGCGGGACTGAAAAAGGCCGGGATGATTCTTTGTCAGCAGCAAGTGCAAACCAGTCCTGTGATTGAATTGCTTCACCCTCAAGGAGCTGAGGCTTGAGCTGACGTTCTGTACTTGATGCCAGCAGATCACCGCTCTGATCGAAAACTGCCATTGTGACGACATCCTCGCGCATACCGCTGACGACGGCAAAAGTACGCTCAAGTTCAGCTGAGTTCTTAGACTCCTGAATTTGTACCTCGAGGTATTTTGACAGATCTGTCATCTCCAGCAGATAAGTATCCAGATTAACACCAACCTGCTCGACCAGCTGAGAATTGTTCAGCAGAGTTCGATCGATAAGGTTTTCTTGATAGCGGAAATAAAGAGCCATCGAAACGAGAGCAATTGCCAGAAGCGCAATGATAGTAGAAGAAACCGTAATACGAAATTGCAGTCCATCAAATCTGAGTGCGCTTCGCACCTGTTCCCGTATCCTCTTGATAAGTCCGCGAATATTACCAGGCATCAGCTGTCCTCCGAATTATCTGCAGAGCTCTTCTGCAGGCTGGCACGGAAATCATTGGGAGATTTTTTGTAATACTTCTTGAAACAGACACTGAAATAATGAGGATCATCATAGCCGACCTGAGAAGCAATTTCAAAATTCTTCAGATTGGTAGATATCATAAGATCACGCGCTTTTTCCATTCTGATCCTGAGCAGAGCACTGATAAAAGTCTCTCCAGTTTCTCTCTTGTAGACAGCACTGAAATAGCTGGGACTGATATG
>JAAYFZ010000320.1 GCA_012727965.1 Clostridiaceae bacterium | reverse complement strand
CGGCGATATCTTCGAGGGTGATGCCCTCGATACGAGAAGGCGTCATCGTGAAGTAACGATCGATCACACGACTGCTGATGCCGAGCGCTTCGAAGATCTGAGCACCCTGATAGCTCTGTATCGTTGAAATTCCCATCTTGGAAATGACCTTGACGATGCCTTTTACCAGTGCCTTTTTGTATAATTTATGGGCTTCATCCTTTGTTTTGCCGGTAAGAAGTTCCTGGTTGATCAAATCGTCGATCACGTCATAGGCCAGCCAGGGGTTAATGGCCGAGGCGCCATAACCAAGCAGCAGTGCCATGTGATGAACCTCACGAGGCTCACCTGATTCGACGATCAGACTGACGTTCGTTCTGGTTTTGCTGCGGATGAGGTGATGGTGCAGGCCGGCAAGAGCCAATAGTGCCGGGATCGGCGCATGTGACAGGTTAGCATTTCTGTCAGAAAGAATAAGTATCGAAGCGCCGTCTGCGACGGCCTGATCAGCAGCCGTGAACATATCATCGAGTGCTTTTTCCAGAGATCTGCCGCCGCCATGTACCCGAAAAAGTGTCGGAAGTACAGCTGATTTGAAATGGTCATCATTTAGTTTGCTGATTGCTGACAATTCCTCGTTATCGAGAATCGGCTGCTCGAGCTTAAGCTGTCTGCAGTCTTCTGCTTGTGGGCTGATCAGGTTGCCGCCGCGGCCGATATGGATCTCAGTGGATGTTACGATCTCTTCGCGGATTGCATCGATCGGTGGATTGGTGACCTGTGCGAATAGCTGCTTGAAATAGTTGTACAACAGCTGATTCTGCGAAGAGAGTACTGCGAGCGGTGTGTCCTGACCCATCGAGCCAAGCGCCTCGATGCCGTCAGCAGCCATCGGCAGCAGGACCTCGCGCATATCCTCATAGCTATAGCCAAACAGCTTTTCCTGTTGCTCAAGCGTCATATCATGAGCCCTGGCCGAACTGCAGGCTGACAGGCCGCTTATATCCGACAATTTGCTTGTGTATTTGTCGAGCCATGCACGATAAGGCTGCTCGGCTGAAACCTGCGCCTTCAGCTCATCATCAGCGATGATCCTGCCAGCTTCTGTATCGATCAGCAGCATGCGTCCCGGTCTCAGACGGTCCTTGCGGATGATTTTTTGCGGCGGAATATCGAGAACTCCTGCTTCGGAGGCGAGGATGATCGTATCATCGTCGGTCAGATAGTAGCGCGAAGGTCTCAGACCATTGCGGTCAAGAAGCGCAGCTACTCTGACTCCATCGGTCATGGCCATGGCGGCCGGGCCGTCCCAGGGCTCCATCAACATACTGTTATATTCGTAGAAGGCTCGCAGCTCGTTGGGCATCTGTTCATGCTTGTTCCAGGGTTCAGGAACCATCATCATGGCGGCATGAGCCAGACTACGTCCGGACAGAGTCATGAATTCCAGACAGTTATCAAACATTGCCGAGTCACTGCCCTGTGGATGAATAATAGGGAAGATGCGCTCGAGGTCCTGGCCGAAGAGATCAGTTTTTATCGCAGCCTGTCTGGCATTCATCCAGTTGACATTGCCGCGCAAGGTATTGATCTCACCGTTGTGAATGAGATATCTGTATGGATGAGCTCTTTCCCAGCTGGGGAAAGTATTAGTGCTATAACGTGAATGAACCAGTGCCAGTGCCGATTCGAAGTCAAGACAAGTCAAATCGACATAGAAAGCATCGACCTGCTCTGCTGTCAACATGCCCTTATAGACGATCGTCCTGCTCGAGAGGCTGGCAAAATAGAAATAATCAGAACTGTTTTCCGGTAAGCCTTCGATCAGTTTCTCGCAACGCTTGCGAATGATATACAAAGTGCGCTCAAACTGCTCTCTATCAAGCTGCTCCCCGGATTTAGCACCAATAAACAACTGTCTGATGCAAGGCATGCTATCGCGCGTAGCCTGACCAAGACTATCAGGATTGACTGGTGGAGTTCTCCAACCTAGTGTTTGTTGGCCCTCTTCCTGGACTATTGCCTCGATTTTTTTCTCAACATAAGCGCGCATAGCGTCCTGGCGCGGCAGAAAAACCATACCGACACCGTATTCTCCTGCTCCCGGCAAAGCGATTCCTGCTTCTGTACAGACTCTGCAGAAAAATTCATGAGGCAATTGAAGGAGGATACCGGCACCATCACCCGTATTGTCTTCGCTGCCGGCGCCGCCTCTGTGGGCAAGGCTGGAGAGAATTTTCAAACCGGATTTGACGATGTCGTGCGAACGCACGCCTTTTATATTGACAACGAATCCTATTCCGCAGGCATCGTGTTCATGCTGCGGATCATAGAGTCCCTGTCTCTCGGGCAGACCTTTTTTGTTTAATAGCATTGTGCTTCCCCCTTATATGAAACAATAAACGACTGAACTTGCATAAGCTTAAGATCAGTCGTTCCTGTCACACCATTGTGAAAAAGAAATAAAAAAGCGCACATCAGAAGGGCCGCGTCGTTCGCCCTTGAAGTACGCCAGAGAAATTGTGCTTGCTTATCAATGGTTAGCAGGATTATTTGATCTAGAGCATACTTAGTAAACTCTCGAGGTAAATCCTTGTTGTTCTGCCATGGATTATAACATCGGTAACTCAAAAACGCAACAACAAAATGCAATATAGAAAACAAGAACTTGCAAAAGCGGCTGCTTTTATCAGGGATTATTGTTGAGAAATATAAAAATCTACAATAAATAGAAATTAAACTTAGAATTTTGTTCAATAGAGCCTTGCGAAAAGGTTTGGATATAACTACAATATGTAGTGTGCTCTGCAGTAGATGAACACAATATATTGGTAAATAGTCTGTAATAGCCTATCTGCAAGGCAATCAACTTATTGGAGGGTATTTATGTCACAGCTTCACACTTTGATCAAGCGCCATTTCACAGGTGCACTTGAGCAAAACTCGAATTTGACAGTTTATGATCTATTTAACTGGAGCAAAAGAGATGTTTTGCTGAAGGACCATAAGAGCGGTCGTGTACTTACAGATATGAAGGATCTCGATTTCCCCGAGCATTATTCACAGACAGCCTGCGATATTATCGCGTCGAAATATTTCCGCAAGGCAGGTGTTGGGTCTCCTGAGGGCTACGAGACCAGCATGCGCCAGGTAGCTCATCGTATGGTCAATTTCTGGGTCGAGGCACTGGTAGAAGAGGGTATACTGCAAAATAACGAGCAGAAGACTATTGTCTATGATGAGCTCGTTTATTGTTTCCTCAATCAGATGTTCGCACCTAACTCGCCGCAGTGGTTCAATACGGGCCTCAAGCTCAGCTATGGTATCCAGGGCGGCTGCAGCAGTCTCTATTACTATGACGAGAAACAGGGCAGAGTAGTAATGTCAGAGGACGACTATACAAGAACACAGGCATCGGCCTGTTTCATTCTTTCAATCGAGGACAAGCTGCTTGGCGCCCATTCGATCTCTGAAGAATATGTAACTGAGACTAAGCTCTTCAAGGGTGGCTCAGGCACAGGAACTAATTTCTCAAGCATCCGCGCAGAAGGCGAGAAGCTCTCAGGCGGCGGAGCCTCATCTGGTCTTATGAGCTTCCTCAAGGGTCTCGACCGCAACGCCGGTGCGATCAAATCGGGCGGTACTACCAGAAGAGCAGCAAAAATGGTCTGTCTGGATATAGACCATCCTGAAATTGAAAACTTCATCCTGTGGAAAGCCACAGAAGAGGATAAGGTCAGAGCACTGGCCAAGATGGGTTATGACGCTGACATGGACGGCGAAGCTTATCAGACAGTATCAGGACAGAACAGCAACAACTCAGTCCGACTGACCGATGAATTCATGCAGAAGGTCACAGGCCTCGACGAAGAGCCGGAGAGCACACAGCTGCTCCAGGGCAGAATTGATCAGTCGATCAACCGAGAAGTGCCTGTTGCTGAGCTCTGGCAGAAATTCAACGAAGCAGCCTGGCGCTGTGCTGATCCGGCCCCTCAGTTTACAGATACCTTCAATGCTTGGCACACCTGTCCGGCTGGCGAGGATGGACTGCTTGGAGCACGTCATAACAGTCTTAACTCAACCAATCCTTGCGGCGAATACGCTTTTCTCGACGATACCAGTTGTAATCTGGCTTCGATAAATGTTCTGCGTTTCCTCGATATTGAAACAGGCCGTTTCGATGTAGAGTCATTTGTCCACATGATCACACTTTGTCAGCTGGTGCTGGAAGCTTCGATTCACTGGGGACAATTCCCGACAGAAGATATTGCCAGAAAAACCTGGATATTCAGAACCACCGGTCTCGGCATGGCCAATCTGGCTTCTCTGCTGATGGCCAGCGGTCTGCCTTATGATTCAGATGAAGCCAGAGCATACGCTGCTGCGCTTACCGGCGTTCTTACTGGCCACAGCTATTATGTTTCTTCACTCATGTCTGAAGTGGCAGGTCCATTCCATGTTTATGAGCTTAACCGTGAACATATGCTGCGGGTGCTGCGTAATCATGCCCGCGTTGCCGGTGCCAGAGAGGATGAGTTCGAAGGTCTGTCCTATGAACCACTTCATGTCAGGCACGAAATCCTCGAGGAGCTGGGTCAGGCAGATCTGTCGGCCGCTCTTAAGGAGTCATGGCAGCAGGCGCTGTCCAGCGGTGAGGTTAACGGCTACCGTAATGCCCAGGTAAGTGTTATGGCACCAACAGGAACCATATCTTTTGCCATGGATTGTTCGGCGACCAGCATAGAGCCATTCTTCTCTCATGTAGTTTATAAGAAACTCTCAGGTGGCGGCTTCATGATGCTGGCAAACCCGGTCATCAGCATTGGCCTTAGACGCCTGGGCTATACAGAAGAGCAGATCCGTGACATCATCGACCATATTATGCGTGAAGAAGATGGTCAGGTCATCGATGGCCAGATCGAGGATGCTCCCTGGCTTAAGCCCGAGCATCTGGCTGTATTTGATACTGCCAATCAGTGCGGCAATGGCAAGCGTTATATCCATTTCCAGGGACATGTTCTGATGGTGGCAGCACTGACACCGCTGCTCTCGGGCGCGATTTCAAAAACAGTCAATTTACCGAATGATGCAACAGTTGAAGATTTCAAGACCGTCCATATAAATGCCTGGAAATTAGGTGTTAAGGGAATCACGCTATATAGGGATGGTTCCAAATTTACCCAGCCCCTTAATCGCTACCTCAGCCAGGATCATGGTGCGCTGCCGCTCGATGAACTACTCTACAGAGATCTACTGGCAAAAGCCGAGTCAATGCAGAGGAAGATCGTGGAGCAGAATAAGCTGATAAATCCGCCGCTGTCATCAAGACGCGAGAAACCAGTTGGTATCAGAACAGGCAGAACACATCCGGCACAGATCGAGGATGTAAAAATCTATACCACAGTAAACCGCGGCAGCAATGGCGAGATCTCAGAGATATACATCACAACAGACCGTGAAGGCACCTTGATCATGGGTCTTCTGAACTCATTGTCCAAGACGATCTCAGTCATGCTGCAGTATAAGATTCCGCCGCAGAATATTTCCAAGATGCTGCGTGGTCAGAAGTATGAGCCTTATGGATTCGTCACAAGACATCCTTATATTAAGTATTGCACTTCGATATCTGATCTGATCAGCAAGGTTATCGACATCGAAATCGGCGACTATTCCCGTTGTCAGGTCAAACCTGAACAGCCGGATTTGCATCCCGCAGATGAACTTAATGCTATAGCTCCAGTTGCTTCCAAATCTGAAGATGCAGCGGATAATGCGATAATCGATCTGGAATACAGAGCTGGAGTACAAGAAGATGACGATGATGAGGATGACGCACCGGCATTGGCTTTTCCCGCTCTGAGAGAACGTGAATATGCCACGGGCGCACAGCAGGAACCTGGTATCGACGGCCTGGCTCATTATCCCGATGGCGCAAAAGCGAAGGCACAGAAGGGCCAGGCTCCTATGGACAGTCAGATAGGGCTTGAAGATTTCATCCATGAGAACGCAAAAGACGCTGCACAAAACGGTGAGAAGCTCTATGACGGTTCCACCTGTCCGAATTGCTCAAGCTCCCGCATGGTCAAGAACGGTACCTGTAAGGTCTGTCTCGACTGCGGTACTACGACAGGCTGTTCCTAAACTGTGGCCAGCTTATCGTCGGCTATGCTCCGCGGCCTCGTAAAAAACAAGATGGAGCGAGTGAACAAAGAAATCAGTGAAGCTAAGACAGCGGAAGAAAAAGTTAAGGCTTACCGGCAGGGCATGTCAGTCCCTGCCGGTGCCGTCATTTTTGGCAAGTATGAGATAGTTGAAGGCCAGCTTGGCAATTGTCCAGTCACCTGGATGAGTCAGGACTTCTTCCCGGTGGATCGTGCGATCCTTTATCTTCATGGCGGCGGCTATATCGGCGGATCAGTGCTTTTTTCAAGAAATGGCGCTGCTTCGCTCGCTGTCGAGTTCGGCAGTAAGCTTGCTGCGATCGATTACAGACTGGCACCGGAGCATCCCTGGCCGG
>JAAYFZ010000028.1 GCA_012727965.1 Clostridiaceae bacterium | reverse complement strand
TTGAACGCTGTCCAACATATAAGGATCAGCTTAATCAGCTCAAGGAGAAGGACATCACGACCTATGGTTTCCTTGGTTATCCATGTCTGCAGGCAGCAGATATTCTGATGTATCTGGCTGATTTTGTGCCAGTTGGCGAGGATCAGCTGCCTCATCTGGAGTTGACACGAGAAATAGCCAGAAGATTCAATCACCTCTATGGTGAGACTTTTCCCGAGCCGCAGCCTCTTCTTACAGCGTCAAAAGTTCTGCCCGGAACCGACGGCAGGAAAATGTCGAAGAGCTATGGCAATACGATTGCTTTTGCCGATACGCCGGAAGAAGTAAGAAAAAAAGTCATGAATATGGTAACAGACCCGGCCAGAATCAGGAAAACTGATCCAGGTCATCCGGAAATCTGTTCAGTTTATGCTTTTCACAAAGTTTTCAGTGAGTTAGAGTATGAGGAGATAGGCGCTGCCTGCAGAGCTGGTGAGATCGGTTGTGTCCAGTGTAAGAAAAAACTGGCTGAGAAGTTGGCTGAATTCCATACACCAATATATGAGAAGAGAACAGCTTTGCTGGAAAACCCGGAGCAGCTGGAAGCCTATATTGAACAAGGCTCAGTAAAAGCAAGAGAGATCGCGGCGAAAACAATGAAACAGGTCCGCGCAGCTGTTAAGATCGGTCTTGATAAACAAGGCTGATCAATCTGATCTGAAGGGATAAGATGAGCGAACAAGCAGATCTGCAAAACCAGTCGCGAGACGATGCTGAATTATCAGTGGCCCCTGTGCTCACACTTGAGCCATTTCAGGGACCGCTCGATCTGCTATGCCATCTTATAGAAAAAAACAGATTAGATATTTATGATATACCTATCGATAAAATAACTGATCAGTACCTTGAATATCTCGATAAGCTGCAGTCGATCGACATGGAGATAGCCAGTGATTTTTTACTGATGGCAGCTACACTTCTGCATATTAAATCGAGAATGCTGCTGCCTCAACGCAGATCTATGCTCAGTGAGGATATCGATGATCCGCGTGAGGAGCTTGTGCTCAAACTTCTTGCTTATAGACGTTGTAAAACGATTGCTTCCGACCTCAAGAGCCGCTATGAGCTTTATTCCGGCTGTGTATACAAGCCGCCTGAATCACCTGGCTCAATGGGGATCGAATCTGTTACTGGTACAACTCCTGTTCATCGCGAGCTGTTTTTCAATGCTTGCCGACATCTGGCCAAGCAAAATGAAATCAGGTTTCAGGATATAAGCGGCAGGATAAGTCATATTCTTAAGCGTGAAAAAGTATCGCTTAAACAGAAGATGATGGATGTTTTGCAACGAGCCTTCAAGAAGACGCGTATCTTTTTTCATGAGCTGTTTCCTTCTGGAATCAGCAGCCGGACCGAACAGGTCACGGGTTTTCTGGCCGTTCTGGAGCTGCTTAGACAGAACCGGATAATTGTCAGTCAGGATCGTGCTTTTGACGCTATGCTGATCGAGCCTGATCCTCGCTGGACCGATCCTGATAGTCTGACAAGTGGTCTTGAGGATCCAGAGGAGAGTGTGAAGGAGGTGCAAAATGATTCAGAATAATGATGTTGAAGCCGCTATTACGGACGATGAGTTAGATAAAGAGATCAAAACAGCTCAGCCCGTCATACTCGAACAGGAGAGTGCCGAAGATTTCGGATATACAGAAGACGATAATTTTCCGCAGATCGATCCTGAGGACAGACAGGCAGCTGTCGAGGCACTTTTATTTGCTGCTGGTGATCCAATCAGTTTCGATAAAATCAGACAAATAACCGGCATCGAAAAAAACACGCTAAGCAGACTTATGCAGGATATGAGTGAGCGATATGCAAGAGACCGCAGTCGTGGAATTATGCTGCGTGAAGCAGATGGTAAATATACACTTAGTACCAAGCCTGGTTTTTTTGATATTATCACTCGGATGTTCCAGCCGCGTCATAGACCGCCTCTGTCACAGGCTGCTTATGAAACTTTAGCTATAATCGCATATAATCAGCCGGTAACCAGAGCACAGGTTGAGGCAGTGCGCGGTGTAAACAGTGACAGTATAATCAGCCGTCTGATCGAGAGAAATCTGATCTATGAAGCCGGTCATCTTGATGCTCCCGGCAGACCGACTCTTTTTGCTACAACTGAGCAGTTTCTGCTTGATGTCGGCTTGAGTTCGGTTGACGAGCTGCCGGCAATGGAAATGCTGATGTATGGAACGCTCAGGGATCTCGAGAGTTCTCTGCAGGAAGCTTCAGGCACCAACAGAGATAATCAGATCACGATTGACCAGATTGTTCAATCGGCAGTTGATCCTGAAACCATATATGCGGGAACATCGCCAAAAGAAATTGCACATGATGCAGAAGAAGAAAAAGTACAATAAAACCAGGATCAGCAGAAGATGTTACCGTGACATCAAGACAGTCGTACTACAATATGGTTTGGGTGACGATTATTACATCATCCTATTAATAAAAATTATTTATTATGCAAGGTTGAACTATTGTCTTGCATAAATTATAATCGTACAAGGCGGGATATGGATTTGACCTCTCCCGCATTATCTATAAGCCAAAGGATTTGCTCCTTTAGATGATGAGGTGAAAAGAATGGGATCTCGAGAGAAAATGACCGAGTACGTGGAGAAAAGAGCCTCTCTGGGTGCCGTCGAGGCAGCTGATAAAGCTTGTCGCAGGCGGATACAGATGCTTCTTGATGAAGCCAGCTTCGTAGAGCTGGATTCACTGGCAGAATCCCGCGGCCTGGCCTTCGGATTTGAACGGCCAAAAGTTGCCGGTGATGGTGTTGTAACAGGTTATGGCACGATAGACGGACGTTTAGTATATGTAGCTGCACAAGATCCATCAGTATATGGTGGTTCTATAGGCCAGATGCATGCATTAAAAATCAGCAAAGCTGTTCAGATGGCAGCTGCTGCAGGCGTTCCTTTTATCGGTTTGTATGAAACAGGCGGTTCAAGAATCGAAGAAGGAATTGTCGGTCTTGAATCACTCGGCGCACTGATTGCTGATATGACTGACGCTTCAGGTGAAATCCCCCTGATCGCCGGTGTATTTGGACCATGTGCCGGCGGCGCTGCGCTGCTTGCTGGAACCAGCGATTTTGTTTTCATGACTGAGGACAAAGCCGTAATTTCCATGATTGGCCCACTGGTTATATCAGCTGTTGAGAACAAGGGTGCTGATAATGCAGCTACTGTAGGCAATGCAACAGTCCATACTGAATCAACCGGACTTGCAGCATACAAAGCAGCTGATGAAACTGAACTTATCGGTGCGATGAAGGCTCTTTTCAATTATCTGCCTGACTGTGCAGAAGGCTTCATGATGCCTGGTGACGAAACAGATGATGTCAACAGAACTGATTCAGCACTCGATGATATAGCTGCTGGTCTCGATCAGGGCTATCAGGTGCGCGATATCATTGCTTCAGTTCTTGATCAGGAAAGTATGTTTGAAACATATGCAGCATATGCTCCAGGTATGGTTACAGCATTCGGCCGTCTTGGCGGAACCGTGGTAGGCGTTGTTGCCAACGCTGCTGCCAGAATCGACGCTGATATGGCTGCAAAAGCTATCCGCATGGTTGAGTTCTGTGATGCATTTGCCATTCCACTTATAACTGTTACTGATTCTGAAGGCTATGTCATCAGTCAGCAGGCAGAAGAAGATGGCCTGGTAATAGCCGCAACCAACCTGATGCGTACATTCCAGCAGGCAGCTATGCCGCGTATTGGTCTTATCATTGGCAAGGCTTACGGTACAGCTTATCTTACAATGAACAGCAAGAGCAGCGGAGCTGATGTCGTTTATGCCTGGCCAACGGCTGAGATAGCCGCTCTGTCAGCTGATACAGCTGCTCATATTATCTATCGCAAAGAAATTGCCGCAGCCTCTGACCCTGCATCCGCACGTCAGAACTTCGTTGACAAGTATGCCGATGAGGTTGCAAGCCCTTATGTTGCTGCTGGTCTGGCTCATGTTGATGAGGTCATACAGCCTGCCGCAACTCGCCCGCGTCTGATTAGTGCTTTGAACATGCTGACTTCAGCATATTGATAGGATGGAGGATTCTAAAATGAAGAAATTTTCGATAAAAGTCAACGGTGTTGCTTATGATGTTGAGGTCGAAGAGAACGGCTCAGTTTCCGCTCCTTCAGCTTCTGTACCCGCTGCTGCCCCCAAGGCTGCCGCACCTGCTGCTGCTCCGGCCCCTGCCGCTGCTCCCGCTCCAGCTCCTGCCGCTGCAGGCTCTGCCGGATCTGAGTCAGTAAAAGCTCCGATGCCCGGAACAATAATCAGTGTTAATGTTGCAGTTGGCGATAGCATTAAAAAAGGACAGGTCCTGGTGGTACTAGAAGCCATGAAAATGGAAAACGAAATCGTATCTCCTGTTGATGGTACTGTTGCCAGTGTCAATACATCCAAGGGCAGCTCTGTCAATGCCGGTGAACTGCTGGTGAGCCTGAACTGATCCTCTGCTGCTGATCTCACTTGATGATGAGATCAATAACAGAAATCGGATCAAACCTGCAAGGAGGATTTCCATAATGGCAAAAGTTAAAATAACTGAAACGATCCTACGTGACGCGCATCAGTCTCTGGCCGCTACACGTATGACAACAGACGATATGATTCCAGTACTTAGTCTTCTCGACAAGGCTGGCTACAACGCTCTTGAATGCTGGGGCGGAGCTACCTTCGATTCAACCATCAGGTTTTTGAATGAAGATCCCTGGGATCGTCTTCGTAAAATTCGTGCGGTCTGTCCCAACAGTAAACTGCAGATGCTTCTGCGTGGTCAGAATCTGCTTGGCTACAAGCATTATGCTGATGATGTTGTTGATTATTTCGTTCAGAAGTCAATTTCTAATGGTATTGATATCATCAGAATATTCGATGCTCTTAACGATTTCCGCAATATCGAGAGAGCCATGAAGGCAACCAACCGTGAGGGTGGCCATGCTCAGGGCTGTATCGCTTATACTACAAGCCCATTCCATTCAATCGAGCAGTTCACCAAGGACGCAAAGCGTCTAGAGGATATGGGCGCTGACTCTGTCTGTATCAAGGATATGGCTGGTCTTCTGCTTCCTTATGATGCTTATGAGCTAGTTAAGGCACTCAAGGAAACACTAAAAATTCCAGTTGAGCTTCACACCCACTATACAAGTGGTGTCGGCTCCATGACATATCTCAAGGCTATCGAAGCTGGTTGTGATATTGTTGACACAGCTCTAAGCCCTCTTGCGATGGGAACATCTCAGCCGCCTACAGAGCCGCTGGTTGCTACTCTGGCAGGTACTGAGTATGACACAGGTATGGATCTTGATAAGCTAACAGAGATTTCTTCTCACTTCACAGGTGTCAGAGAGCGCTGGATCGCCAGCGGACTGATCAGCCCGAAAATGCTCGGTGTTGACGTTAATGCTCTTAAGTATCAGGTTCCCGGCGGAATGCTTTCGAATCTGGTTTCACAGCTTAATCAGGCTGGCAAAGGGGATCAGCTTCTTGAAGTGCTTCAGGAGGTACCTCGTGTGCGTGAAGACTTCGGTTACCCGCCGCTGGTTACACCATCATCTCAGATTGTTGGTACACAGGCTGTTATGAATGTTATAACTGGTGAGAGATATAAAATGGTTCCCAAGGAATCAAAAGATGTTGTCATGGGCAAATATGGTACGACACCTGCGCCTATGAAAAAAGAGTTTATTGATATGATCCTCAAGGGCGAAGAGCAGATTACCTGCAGACCTGCAGATTTGTTGGAGCCTGAGCTGGATAAGATACGTGCCGATGCGGCAGAGTGGGTCGAACAGGAAGAGGATGTTCTTACATACGGAATGTTCCCACAGGTCGCAGAGAAATATTTCCGCTGGCGTCGTGCTCAGCGTCATCTCGTAGATGAAGCTGCCGGCAGCGTTGAAGATGCTTATCAGCCTGTCTGATCAGGGCAGATAAACAGTCAGATTTGCCGAGAGCGCAAAAATGGCTTAAAATAGTGTTTCAGCTGTAATTGTGACCAGCTCTCTTAGATGAGAGCTGGTCATTGCCAGCAATAGACAATTTGCTTATGTAGCTGATCGGCACAACTGACTGATAGTCAGTCATCAAATGGAGAAGGTAGTATCCATGCAGTCAAATAATATGAGTCTTATGAATCGAATAAGCCAACAAATGGCTTCTATGAGTAAAGGACAAAAAGCGATTGCGTCCTTTATTCTTAATCAATATGAACAGGCAGCATACCTTACAGCTGCCAGAATCGGCGAAGAGGCTGGCGTGAGCGAGTCTACAGTTGTTAGATTCGCGATGGAGCTTGGTTTCGAAGGCTACCCCCATTTCCAAAAAGAACTTCAGGAAGAACTGAAGGTCAGACTTACCTCAGTACAAAGAATGAAAGCATCCTTCAAGCTTGCGGGCAGGGAGGATATACTTGGCGCTGTTTTACAGTCAGATATTGAAAAACTAAAAAGAACATCTGACAAACTTGACCGCAATAAGTTCAATCAAGCAGTTGACGCTATTTTGGGAGCCGAGAAAATCTATATTCTTGGTGTTAGAAGCGCCGCTCCACTGGCATCATTTTTAGGATTCTATTTCAACTTGATTTTTGATAATATCCGTCTGGTTCATACAACAAGTGTAAGTGAAATGTTTGAATAGATCTTGCCTGTTAGCAAAAAGGATGTTGTTGTCGCGATCAGTTTCCCTCGTTATTCAAAAAGAACGATAAAAGCTATGACCTATGCCCGTTCTACCGGTGCTACCGTTGTGGCGATTACTGATAAATCTGAATCCCCCGTTGCAGAAAATTCGGATATAAGTTTGCTGGCTCCCAGCGATATGATGTCTTTTGTCGACAGCCTGGTTGCGCCATTAAGCGTTATCAATGCTCTGATAGCAGCAATCGGTTTCAAGAGACAGGAACATGTTATTGAAACACTTGAGAAGCTAGAGCATATCTGGGATGAATATGATGTTTATGATAAGGGAGATCAGCAGATATGAGTGAACATATTCCTTCTGGCAGTAAAAGAGCAGCTTCAGCTGCTATCAGAATGGCTTTGACCGAGGATCGCAGTCAGGAGAGTCTGATGCGTGATCAACTATCAGCAGAAGGAATACATGCGGCCGCTGTTGATTTTGGTGGTGAGTTTATATCTTCTGTATCACGAATGATTGAGAGAGCAGTTGTTGCGGCCAAGAGAGAAGGGCTGATAAGTTCAACTCATGCTGAAGAGGGAGCGGTGGCCGGTGCTGCCAGAGAAGCTCTGTCTCAGATAATGAACAAAGCTATTGGCCTCAATGTTGGCGGCAAAATCGGGATAGCCAGATTTGAAGATCATGTTGGAGTATGTATTTATTTCGGCATAGGTCTTCTTCATTTAAATGAAATAGCTATAGGTCTAGGCCATAGAGTATTTTGAGAGGACGTTTTATGTTTGCAATTGCGTTGGACGGCCCTGCCGGTGCCGGCAAAAGTACCATAGCCCGTAAGGTTGCTGAGCATTATGGGATACTTTATTTAGATACAGGAGCCATGTATAGAGCTATGGGCTGGAAGGCAATAAGCATCGGCATAGCTCCACAAAATGACCATGCAGTAGAGTCTATGCTCTGTAATACAAGGCTCGATGTTCGTTTCCAGAATGGTGAACAACGTGTATTTGTTGACGACAAGGATGTTAGTGATCTGATAAGAACTCCTGAAATGTCCAAGGCTGCCTCAGACATCAGTGCTCTGACCTGTGTACGCAAACATCTGGTTGAACTTCAGCGCCAACTGGCTGCCAGCAGACCGTTGGTAATCGATGGACGTGATATAGGGACTTATGTTTTGCCGGATGCCCCCTGGAAATTCTTTTTGACAGCTACGGCTGAGGAGAGAGCCCAGCGGCGTTTGCTTCAACTTAGATCCAAGGGAGATGATAAAACAACTCTTGAGGAAGTAGTAGTAGATATTAATTATCGTGATAAGCAGGACAGCAGCAGAGAAGTGGCCCCGTTAAGACAGGCTGATGACGCAATTTTGCTTGATACAACACATTTGAGTATTGATCAGGTCATCACTGCAATCATCAGGGAAATAGGTATGCTCCCACAGGAAGTTCAAGCAATTGCAGACAGCACTGCAAATAGCAAATCCGATGTTTCTGGAGGAGATGTGTGATGTCAGCCGGAAACAAGAAAAAGACACAACCTGTACGAGTTGACACAAATCGATTACTTAGAGCCTTTGTAAAAGGCCTCGTTTGGCTGTATGGGCGTCTGTTTTATAGATTTCAGTATATTGGACTTGAAAATGTACCCGCAGAGGGTGCCTTCATAATTGCAGCAAACCATACCAGTATTGTTGATATTATCGCTATCCATACAGGTTCAAAGCGCTGGCTGCATTGGGTAGCGAAGAAAGAGCTCTTTCACACCCCGGTCATAAGTTGCATTATACCGCGTATGGGTGCAATCCCAGTCGATAGAGACAAAGTTGATCTGACGGCTGCCCGAGGTATTTTCTCAGTTCTGCAGGCTGACCGCCCTGTAGCGATGTTTCCTCAGGGAACGCGCGTTAAACCTCAGGACATAAATCAGGTAATGCCCAAGACAGGAATAGCTCATTTTGCAATTAAGACAAATGCTTTGATCGTTCCAATTGCTATCGATGGCCATTTTAGTCTCTTCCATAAAACCAGGATCGTTATCGGTGATCCCTTTCGTCTTGATGCAGACTCCAGAAAAAAATATAGTCATCAGGAGCTGCTTGATATGAGTGTTGAGGTTATGAGAAAGATCTATTCGCTTACCAGTATCGAATACAGTCCTGTTAGCAATGTTACTGCAGAATAATTCAGATAGGTGCATCCTGCTGATAGTGTGAAAAACATTATCAGCATTTTTTTCAGAATGGAGCAAAAATGAAAATAATAAGATCAAAATCATCCGGTTTCTGCTTCGGTGTGCGCAATGCTGTTACCAAGGCATATGATTAGATTGAAGATATGAAGAAAGACCATCATGACAAACCGATATATATGCTAGGTAAACTCATACATAATGAAATTGTAATAAATGAGCTTAACCAAGGAGGCATGGAAACGGTTAATGAAATTGACGATATACCAGATGGGAGCAGGGTGATGATTCGTGCTCATGGTGTTCCGCCGCAAGTTATTAGTAGACTTGAGGCAAAAAACTGTGAGGTCATTGACTGTACCTGCCCATTTGTTTCCAAAATACACAAATTAGCCAGGCAAGCTGCCGCTGATGAAAAAAAAATAATAATTGCAGGTTCTGCGAACCATCCTGAGGTCATCGGAATTGTTGGTGAAGCTGCCGGCAAAGCAATTGTTATCGAATCACCTGAGCAGGCTGAATATATGGAATTTGATAGTGGAAATTGGGTCATTTATTCACAAACGACTTATTCTGTCGAGAAATTTCAGAAAATTTGTGATATTTTGAAAAATAAAATTGCAAACTTCGAAATATTTGATACAATATGTATTACGACTGAAAATAGACAAAAAGAAGCTGAGGAGATTGCAGCTGAGGTTGATGTCATGCTTGTCATTGGCAGCGGCAACAGCTCAAACACTATGAAGCTTCTTGATGTTTGTAAGAGTCGATGTGGTGAGACGTATTTGATTGAACAGCCGGGTGATGTCCTGAAGGTTATGAAAGATAGACATCTGAAGGATTTGACAGTCGGGGTTACAGCGGGTGCATCTACACCAGAACGCATAATCAGGGAGGTTATCCAAGCAATGACTGAGAACGAGGTTTTTGAAAACCAACAGGAGCAGGTTGATGTGAGTTTTTCAGACTTTATCGACAGTATTCCACACTTGAAAAAAGGCGCCACCGTAAAAGGTGTAATTGTCAGATATGACAATGACTATGTGTATGTGGATGTCCGTGATAAATCTGAAGGAAGGATTCCTCGCCGTGAGTTTGACGGTGATCCAGATTTTAATTTGGATCAGGCTATTCAGGACCATACTGAAATAGATGTTTATGTAAGCAGCATACGCAACTCAGATATGGGTAAGGAGATAGTTCTTCGTAGATCCAGAGTTGATTTTGGCAAGTATAAGGCTCTGATAGAAGAGGCTTTCCAGAATAAGGAGCCTATTTCCGTCAAAGTGATCAAAGCTGTCAAAGACGGCGTGATCGCAACTTATGGCGGAGTTGATATTTACATCCACCGTACACAACTTGAGATGAACATGGTAAATGATCTGGAGCCATATATTGGTCAGACCATGGAGATCATGATCACTCAGTTTGATCCAGATAAGAAGAGACTGCGTGTATCGGGTTCAAAACGTGCTCTGCTGAGTGCGATGCGTCGCGAGAAGGCAGAAGAAGTTTGGACTGCGATTGAAATTGGAAAAGATTACGAAGGTATTGTTCGCAGTCTTACAGATTTCGGCGCATTTGTTGACATCGGTGGTGTTGATGGTTTGGTCCATGTCAGTGAGCTCTCATGGAATCGCATCCGTCATCCATCTGAAATCGTTAATGTAGGTGATGAAATCACTGTATATGTTAAGGATTTTGATCCGGAGAAGAAGCGTATATCATTGGGTTATAAGCGTCCTGAAGATGATCCATATCATGATGTTGAGAGCAGGTTCCCTGTTGGCTCCATCGTGCGTGGTATCGTAGTGAGAATGTTCCCGTTTGGCGCTTTCGTCGAGATCGCACCAGGCGTTGACGCTCT
This sequence comes from Clostridiaceae bacterium, assembly GCA_012727965.1. GTDB lineage: Bacteria > Bacillota > Clostridia > Saccharofermentanales > UBA5734 > JAAYFZ01. The sequence goes on along the minus strand of JAAYFZ010000028.1, from coordinate 1,518 downwards.
TTGCCATATTTCACAGATTTCCGATGTCCGCCTTGTTAAGCCAAACGATGTTCTGGCAGAAGGCATGGAGATTGATGCAAGAGTTCTTGAGGTCAGCAATGAGAATCGCAGGATCAGCATCAGCATCAAGGAAGTTGAGCCAATCAACCCTGTTGTTGATGAATCATCTGAGTCTCATGAAGAGTCAGTCGGAAACTATGTTTCAGAACAGGATCAGTTTAATGCACCTTCTGGTGAACTTGAAATGCCTGAGGCTGAAGTAGTTACTGAACCAGAAGTCGAAGCAGAAGCTGAAGTAGTTGCTGAAGCAGAAGTTGAGACAGAAGCTGAAGTAGTTGCAGAAGCTGAGGAAGAATCAAAGAGCTAAAATAGAATATTTTTAACAAAGCTGCAAAGGGAGCATGTCTTAAGAGGCAAGCTCCCTTTATTATATTAATATGCGAGTTAGTTATGCTTATAGATGGAGTAGTTTAGATGGATTTGAGAGACATATTGTTGGTTAGTGATATGGATGGCACTTTGCTAAATCCTGATCACAAAATATTCGATGAAAATGTATCTGCTGTGAGTAGATTTGTTGCAGATGGTGGGTGTTTTACACTCGCAACCGGCAGAGAGTGGCATGCACTAGATGAATATGCTCCGCTGCTGCCTTTGCACCTTCCATTGATTCTGGTTAACGGAGCTCAGATATATGATCCGGTTTCTGATCAAGTGATTATGAAACAAGTACTGTCAGGCATTGCTGCCGAATTGATATTGGATATGGCACAGCAGTTTCCTCATTTGGGTATGATTGCTGTTTCGGATGGGGGAGCCTTGATTATGCGCGAACCGGAAAACCGCGATACAATGCCCTTCTTTTACCAGCCATATCCTGTCGCCAATACCAGAGAACTGCCAGATGACGTATACAAGGTCCTATTTGTTGGAGCGCTTGATGATCTTTCAGCTCCTCGTGAATTGATTGATAGACACCATCAGGATAGCTTGTCAGCCACCTGTTCTTATCCAACTCTGCTGGACATTATGTCCGCTGGTGTTTCCAAGGGCAACGCACTTAAGATGCTGCCTCAACTGATGGATCCAATTTGCATACAAAACAAGAAAATAGTAGTGGTTGGAGATCAGGAAAATGACATCGAAATGTTTAAGGTTTCTGATTATGCTTTTGCGATGGGTCAAGCTTCTGACCATGTCAAGGCAGCGGCAAATGAAGTGCTGCCTCCATCGGGAGAGCCATTTATGGAAGTGCTTCTGAGGCGTGTTAGTCAATTGTGATGTAATGATGAATTAATGCTCTTACTGTGTGATCTATTTATTCGATCCAGCAGAAATCTTCAGCAAGCAGCGCAGTCAGGACTAGATCTTGACTGCTTTTTTCTGTGATGATAGCCTGACGTTGAAGCCCTTCGCGTTTGAAACCAAGCATCTCTAGAATTTTTTCGCTGCGGAGATTTCCAGGCAAATATCTGGCATGTACTCTATTGATATTTAAATATGTAAACAGCCAGCTAA
>JAAYFZ010000319.1 GCA_012727965.1 Clostridiaceae bacterium | reverse complement strand
CATGGTCAAAGAAAATCTTGGCCTGTACCGTTTCACCGGAAAGTGCCGGGGACAGCCCATATTTGTTAGTTTCAATAGTTATGAAGCCGTTTTTACTCACGGTCAACGATGCGTAACGGAACACGGGAAAGGGATACTCCGGCAGACTCAGCAGGTTTGTGTTTGTTGAGTGTTTTTGGATTGGGACTTATGTTTACTGGCATATTCCACCATGCACCAATTATTGCAGGAATTACATATAATTCTATTGAAGATAATCTACACTCGATTTTTGCATCCATTGTTGGGCTTTCATTTACTGTATATGCAATTTCATCTGCTTTTATAGAAAAACAAGTAAAGCACAGAGTAATAGATATAATTGTTGGGTTTACAGCAACAATTCTTTCCATGCTAATGGGTTATATGCCAGATTATTCTGGCATATGGCAGAGGGCAATCTTTATTATTTCCTTTACATGGTTGATCTTTATGCTTGAAAGAATAAGGGCTTTATCTCGCCATGATCGTAGATGGGCTTCGTCGAGTATTGGAAATCAACAAAAGTATGATGCAGGCAGTACCTATTACATCAACTATAAAAGGTATCGTTAATATTCCAGCTGAGCCCAACAAAACAATAATAGTTCTCGATCAGGATGCGTTATTCTCCCGGCTTGACCAAGGCGATTTCCATCAGGAATGGCAGAAGCTTCTAGCGAAGCTGTAATACTGCTCATTCCTGCTGCCGCTGCAATTCGGCAAGAGCCTTGTTGAAGGCTCTTGCTGTTCGCGTGTCATTGATCCAGAGAACCAGATATACGGTGATATCGATAACAAGTATCGATAAACCAAGTGATATTGCCATAGATGCATCTTCTATTAAGTCTGCAGCGAAGAGCAATGAAAGAATCAGTACCTCAAGCAGAACTAAATGAAGAATATTTCGAATGACCGCCTGTTTGAGTGAGAGCTCTCTTCTTGAGTATTTCACCAGTAGAGGCAGAGAAGCAGCCGCGCCAAATAAAACTGGTGAGAAAAAAGCCTCATAGCCGAAGCTTGCGTCAGGCTCATATGACGATCCTATCAGTGCCATAGCAACACAGATACATGCGACTGAGACAAAGAAGCTCATCATGACATTTTTTATCAGGTAATCCCGGAAACTCATTTACTTGCCCCCTTTGCGGCACCCATGACAGCCTGCTTAAGTGCCGGAACATATTGTCTTGAAATTATCACATTTTCCTTATTTTTCATATGAGCAATGAATCTGCCATTCATGGCAGGACTGATCGATTCAAGCATCATCAGATTGATCACGAAAGCCTTGGCACAGCGGATGAAATGCTTGTTCTCATACGATCGTTCAAGCTCATATAAGCGGTACTTGAGCTCAAATGTCATATGATGCGTATTGGCGAAGACCTTCTCATCGACTGCTTCGAAATAGATGACTTCGGAGAGATTGAAATTATAGATGCGTTCACCAACCATACCGGTTAGAGTTGTACCTTTACTAAGAGCATAGGTTCTGATGCTCTCGATATCAGGTGTGATCTCCACACATTCAATCGTGGTACATTCGTCAGACAATTCTCTTATACGCTTGATTTGGACTCTCATAATCAGTATTCCTTCTGGATGTCCGGTACTCCGTCATTTTTAAGATAGCTGTCAAAAAATT
>JAAYFZ010000318.1 GCA_012727965.1 Clostridiaceae bacterium | reverse complement strand
AGTGGGCGGAGATCTTGAGTATGCAGACGAAGTTACCCTGGCCAGAGCAATGGAAGGCCGCAGGGAAATATAAACACTGCTTCCATGTTTTCAACTATTTAGGCAAAAATAACAGCCGGTTCAAACGTGAACCGGCTGTTTTGTTTATGTTTCCTTAGTTTGGTTTACTAATTATCCTCAAATACGATCTCATCAGGTCTGATCATCCCAAGCTGGTCACGTGCGACCTTTTCAACGTATTCATCTGTATCGACCATTTCCTGCAATGACAGGAGCTCACCATTTCTGGCATAGGCCTGATCAAGTTTGCGTTCAAGCTCGGCCCGGTTATTCTGTATACGGGTGAGCTGATCTTCCTGGTCGAAATAGAAAGCGATACCAGAAGCTATAACAAGCACTGTAATCAAGCCAAGAACTATCCTGATCAGGATAGACGGTCTCTTAGCCACAACCTTGAGCTTCTTCTTCTTGTCTCTGGTCATCTTACTCTCCCATTTTGCCTGGTATGACCAACAGTATCCTCTGCTTATTCAGATGATTCTGCCAATCCGATCAGACTACATTTCAATTGTAGCCATTAATATGGTTTTCGACAACAGCAATACTCATTAATAGAAGGTCTCAGAGTGCTATTTCAGCAAAATGTCATCAAGCCGTAAGAACATATATTCATTTTCCGCCTTCGATAAGCTCATAGAGCTCTGTCGCTTCATCCTTGCGTACTGTTTCCTGAAGCTTCAGAATTTTAATCTTAGTCGCCCCATTACCGAAGCCGATCTCAACAATATCATCTGGTTTGACCTCGGCACCGGGCTTAGCCTGTTTGCCATTTACTGTTACTCTTCCTGCCGCACAGACTTCATTTGCCATCGTTCGGCGCTTGATGATCCTTGATACTTTAAGAAATTTGTCCAATCTCATATATTTCGCTCCTGTTCTGCTTTTACCTTGTCCCAAAGCTTATCAAGCTCTACTAAGCTCATATCGTTCATATTAAGACCATTCTTCTCAGCCAGCTCTTCGACTGCAGTAAATCTGCGGATAAACTTCTCAGTGCTCCCACTGAGCGCCATTTCAGGCTGAACTTTCAGATGTCTGGCATAGTTGACTGCAGCAAAGAGAAAATCACCAACCTCACCGGCTACGATCCGGCCAGCTTGCTCGCTTGTCATCTCTCCTGCCGCGACGGCAGCCTTGGAATCCTGTTCTGCCTGAGCAATCTCAGCTAGCTCCTCATGTATTTTATCCAGAGGTCCCTGCCTGTCATCCCAGTCGAAACCAACACCGGCAGCCTTCTGCTGAACCTTGTAGCTACGCTGAAGTGCGGGCAGCGATCTTGGAACATCTTTCAGAACCTGGCTCTGGCTCTTAAGTCCTTTTTCCTTTTTCTTGTTTTTCTCCCAGAGTCCGAGAACTTCACTGGCAGTTCCACTGCTATCACCCGCAAAAATATGCGTATGTCTCGAAATAAGCTTACGGCAGATTCCGGAAATCACATCATCGAAATCGAAGTGGTCATGCTCAGATGCCATTTGCGCGTGAAATACGACCTGCATCAAAACATCGCCTAGCTCGTCACAAATCTTGTCAGAATCTTCACTATCGATTGCGTCTATAGCTTCATATGCTTCTTCCAGCAGATTTTTCTTAATAGAATCATGAGTTTGCTCACGATCCCAGGGACAGCCCTCAGGGCTGCGTAAAAATGCCATTAAGGCTCTTAGTTCATCGATGGTGTAGCGTTCTTTGATTATAAAATCCTCTGCCTTCATACTAAAACTATCTCCTTCTATATCTCACCTTCATTATCATCTTCCAGCCATTTGATCTGGAAGCGGTCAAACTTGATATCTTCTGTAAACTGGCCATCAAAAAATATCGTCTGGTGGAAACGGGCAAATTCTCTTGTGTTTTTCTTGAGCCACAGAGGTATCGGCACCTCCATCTGATGACATAAATCGACCAGACAGGCCTCGAGCTCTTCGGTCAGGCTTCTGCCAATATCATTTCTCTGAACTGTTGCTATCTGCAGCAGCAGATGTCCTTTGAATACACGTCCTTCTATCTTCATTATGTTATCACCTGTTTCTTGTAATTCTTGTAAAGTATTCCATATAGCCGCTTAACACTTTATTCATGGTTCTACCATTCTGCCTCAACAATTGAGAGTTAATCTTAAGATGCTTACAAAAGCAACCCTTCATATTAACCCCCTCCTTAGATGCCGGCGGTCCCCCCTGCCGGTATCTTCTTTTCCTGTCCTATAGATTATCATATTCGCGGCCTGAGCGAAACAAAACCGGCTCTCATAACAAGAGCCGGTCTGTCTAACGATCTAAAATAAAATTCAAATGTATTACTTAGTAATAGAGTTTCTTATAGCGTTCAAGAGCTTGTTCCCAGACATCCTGATCCTGTGGCTCATAATGCTTGAGTTCAAAGGAATTGGCAATGACCTTGCGTGCCTCTTCCAGAGATTTGATCTCACCCTGACCCATAAGTTGTACTGCCATATTGCCGAGAGCTGTTGCTTCGATCGGACCTGCCACAACACGGCTGCCGGTAGCGTTAGCTGTAAACTGAGACAGAAGACCGTCCTTGGTTCCGCCACCGACAACATGCAGCACAGGATACTTGCGGCCGGCAACATCTTCGATCTGCTCCTTGGTCGCGCGATACTTGAGCGCAAGACTCTCATAGATGCAGCGGACTACTTCACCCCTGGTCTGTGGGACATATTGGCCTGTCTGCTCGCAGAGCTTACGGATGCGCTTCGGCATATTACCTGGTGTGGACAGCGAAAGATCATCGGGATCGATCAGGCACTGGAAGGGCTTGCAGGTGAGAGCCTCGCGCTCCATATCCGCATAACTTACTTCTGCCCCTTCTCTGATCCACTGGCGTCTTGATTCCTGTATCAACCAGAGTCCCATAATGTTTTTCAGGAAGCGTGTTTTGCGGCCATAACCGCCTTCATTTGTGAAGTTGTATTGGAACGATTTTTCATTGATCAGAGGCTTATCGCTCTCGATACCCATCAGCGACCAGGTACCACTGCTGATATAAATGAAGTCCTCTTCCCGGGCAGGTACTGATACGACAGCTGAGGCCGTGTCATGTGAAGCAACAGCGATCGTTTCGATCGGATCTATCCCTAGCTCTTCACAGAGTTCGGCGGAAAGGGGCAGAGCTTTTGTACCTGCATCCTCCAACTCACAGAAGAGCTTACGAGGCAGACCAAGACGATCTATCAGATCAAAAGCCCATTCACCGCGTATTGGATCCAGAAGCTGTGTTGTTGAGGCCATGGTGTACTCAGCCTTCTTACGCCCTGTCAGCAGATAAAGCAGCAGATCCGGCATGAATAGAGCCGTATCCGCCTGCTCAAGCAAATCTGGACGCTTATGCAAAAGAGCAGCCATTTGAAAAATAGAGTTGAAGAAAATAATTTGAATACCAGTCAATTTATAGAGTTCATCTCGTGGTATGACTTTGAAAACTTCGTCCATCATATCCATAGTTCTGGTATCGCGATAATGAACAGGATTAGCTACTAGCTGACCATACTTATCAATCAATCCAAAATCTACACCCCAGGTATCAATACCCAGACTGTCGATCTTGCCGAAATTTTTAGCCTTGATCAGACCCTGCTTGATTTCATGAAACAGCCTGAGAACATCCCAGTAGAGTGTCCCATTGACCATAACAGGATCATTGGCAAAACGATGAATCTCTTGAAGATCAATTTTTTTGCCATCAAAGCTTCCGAGCATAGCACGGCCGCTTGAAGCTCCAAAATCGAAGGCGAGCAGTTGTTTGTTATCTGACATTATTGTTCCTCCTCGTCTTGATGAATTATTTCTCTGCGATTGTTTTGCGGTATTTCTCGCTCTCCCAGTTACTGATGAAGCTCTTACCGGCCTCGCTCATCAGTTTAACAGTGTAACCCTGTGCTTTTATATATTTATGAATGAACAGGATTGCAATCAGAGTCTGCTCAATCGTAAGTGCTTCAGGCTCTTTACACTGGTAGAACACTTCACCAGTCTGCCTGAATACAATACACTTCTCTTCTGCTGTCGCTCCAGATGCCAGCCACTGATCGAGACTGCCCTCTTCCACTTCACGCAGCTGTCCTGCCAGGAAAACCAGCTGATCCGGATATAACGCCTGAGATGTAAACATTTCTACGGTCCAGCAGACATTCTTAAGCTGCTCTTGCAGCCAGTTAGTAGCTGACTTGAGATCATTCTCGCCAGCTACAGCAACCTCAGCTTCCGGCCAGGCATTTTCTGCCAGGCTGAAGAAGTGGCTGATTGCTTCATTAACCTTGTCATGGAGCCTCAGACATTCGTCCGCATCATCCATGGTTACGATCAAACCGTGATTTTCCATGAATATGACCTGTGGCAGCTGTCCGTCACTATTCCTGGCAGCCTCGCGTGCTGATGCAATCGCAAAAGTCAGTTGAGCACCTGGATTAATGTATGGCACATAGGCATAATTAATGCCGATCGATGTCATAAGCTTCTGTGCGATCTCTCTGCCCTGATCGGAGCAGGTAATGAGATTGGCATAAACTGAATGACTATGCAAAACAAAAGTGTCCAGCATCGAGTGGAAGCCTGCTTCTACAGATGGACGAAGAGTGTCCAGCTCCGGGATCTGAATCGTCGCCTCTTTTGCTACAGCTGATCCCTGCTTCTCAATATCATCGAGTTGACTGGGGTCTGTATTACCGTAAAACGCTCTCAATTGCGAATAATCCATAACAGCATAGCCTTTGTCCGGACGGATCTGGTCAATCCTGTAGCCGGAAGCTTTGATAGCCATCAAACGATCATCCAGCTTACAGGATGTATTACCGCCGCCACCCTGAACATAGTCAGATTTGCTGCCGGATGTCATCGACATTCTGGTAAAAGCATCGAGACGTTCTTTATATTTTTCCAAATATGATTGACTCATTATTAAACCTCTTTTCTGTCTTATCTGGCAGAAAGAACTTCCTGCTCGTACTTCTTGATATCTTCAATATAATCAGCACCTGCAGGTACGCCGTTATCTAGACAATACTTGTTCCAAACTGCTGCGTATGGAAGACTTCTAGCTTCCTCCATCAGAGCCAGACGATTACTGAAATCTCCGGCACGTTCTGCTTCCTGCAATTTATCTGTTGGCTCAAGCAGAGCTGCCAGGACAGATTTCTGAGAAGCTCTGATACCGGTGACCCAGGCATTTATTCTATTAATGCTGCCATCGAAGAAGTCTGTTGCCAGGAAAACACGGCCGAAGGCATCGGCGCGTTTGATTTCTCTCATAACATCAAACAGATCCTCATTGCTGATAACAACATGGTCACTGTCCCAGTTGACAGGTCTGCTGACATGAATCAGCATTTTGTTGCTAAATAGAAGCATCGAAGATATCTTGTCAGCGATAGCTTCCTGATTGTGGAAATGACCCATATCCAGAGTTACCATCACATTCTCATTGCCGTTTGCTCTGGCATGAGCAGCATAGCCCATATAGAACTCGTGTGATCCCACTGTGAAGCTCTCAACACCGATACCGAAATATTTTGATTCAACCGCATCAACAATGTACTCTGCAGGATATTTGACTGCCAGGATCTCATCGAGAGAATCTCTTAGCAGCTGGCGATAATAAGTTCTGTCAGCAGGAATATCCTTGATGCCATCTGGTACCCAGATATTATTGACAACGGTTTTGCCAAGCTCTTTACCCATATCTGCGCCTATTTTGCGGACTGCCTTGCAATGATCGATCCAAAAGCGGCGAATCTTATCGTCAGGATTTGAGAGTGTCAGATTGTCAGCAGCCATCGGATGACCGAAACAGGTCGCATTGAAATCGATTGCCAGATCTCTCTCCTTGGCCCAGTCGATCCATTTACGGAAATGACGTGTTTCATATTTATCGCGGTCAACATT
>JAAYFZ010000317.1 GCA_012727965.1 Clostridiaceae bacterium | reverse complement strand
GTTATGCAGCATCGGAAGCGACTGATACTAGTTGGTTGGAAGAAGAGCCATAAACATACATTCCCTATATTGGTACCGAATGACATCAAGTTTTCAGTCGGAGATATTCTGTTTGATTTACCTAAAATTCAAGCCGGTGAAAGCGCCAATGCATATGCCAATGATGACATAAACAGTTATTTGACAACGAGTAACATAAGAACAAAACGCGATATACTTACTTGGCATGTTGCTCGCAATCATCTTTCTAGAGACCGAGAAATATACAAGAAAGCTATTGATAAATGGGACAATGAACATCAAAGACTAAAGTACTCCGATTTACCGCCAGAACTTATAACTCATAAAAATAAATCTGGCTTTCTTGATCGATTCAAGGTAGTCGCTGCTGATCTGCCAACAAGCCATACAATGATGGCACATATATGTAAGGACGGTCATTACTACATACATCCAGACAAACATCAAGCAAGATCCTTAACCGTGCGTGAAGCAGCAAGAGTACAATCATTTCCGGATAATTATTTCTTTGAAGGTTCACGTACGGCAGCTTTTATGCAGATTGGAAACGCTGTTCCACCGCTTATGGCGAAGGTGATTGCTCAATCTATAGCAGATCAACTTAGCGGAGATACTATCAATGAGTAAGACGCAAACGCTGGAACACTTCTATCAAAGCCTTCGTGAAGAAATCAGTTTAGCCTCTGAAGCAGAAATCAGCGGTTGGACAATTGAAGACTTTCTTACCAGTACGATGTTCGGTTATCTCGAAGAAGCAGGTGAAGTAAGTGACCCCATTCTCTGCCCATTCCGGGGATATGGGCTTCAATTAAATGCATATACTATTTCTGATGACTATCAAGATGTACAGATATTCGTCAGCCTTTTTTCAGATAGCGATAATCCAAAGTCTGTTTCTCAAACCGAAGTAGATGCTGCTATTAAACGCGCTATTCAGCTTTATCAAAAAGCAATAAACGATCTGCATTCATCTTTTCAACAAGACAATGAAACATATGAGTTTGCTATCACACTGCATCAAAATAGAATGGAAATTAAGAATGTTCGGATTGTTGCATTAACCAACGGTTTAGTAAAACCTATTCCTTTTAAAAACATCACTCTCGGCGGCACTAGCATTTCTTTCGCTGTCTGGGATCTTGAACGTATATATCGATGTGTTTCATCAGGAAAAATGCGAGAAACAATAGCTATCGACTTTATTGATAAATTCAATTTTACTATTCCCTGTATTGAGAATAATACCAGCCAGAAATACAGTGTCTATCTTGCAATAGTCAGTGGGCAGTTATTGGCTGCCTTGTATGAAGAGTATAGAGACCGCTTGCTGGAAAAGAATGTCCGCTCATTTCTTCAAGTCAAGGGAAGCGTCAACAAAGGCATCAGAAATACACTGCGCGAAGAACCTGATATGTTCCTTGCTTATAATAACGGCATCTCTGTAACAGCAGAGAATGTGGAAATTATACGAGATGAAAATGGAAAGCCATCAATTAAATCTATACGAGACATGCAAATTGTCAATGGGGGACAAACAACTGCGTCCATCTTTAATTCAATCCAAGATAGAAAATCACCCGCAGATTTAACTGATGTTTTTGTCCAGATGAAAGTATCTGTTATTTCATCTGCTGATGATATGGATGAGATAGTACCCAAGATCTCTGCCTTTGCCAATACACAGAATAAAGTACAAGTAGCTGATTTTTCAGCAAATGATCCATATCATCGTAGGATTGAGGAACTCTCAAGATCTATCTGGACTCCTGTTCAACCAGAGAAAAGTTCGCTCAACTGGTTTTACGAACGTGCGCGTGGTCAGTATACCGATATGTTGGCAAGAGAAACCACAACACTACGGAAGAAGCAATTTAAAGATACACATCCTATATTCACAAAGACCGATCTTGCAAAATACGAAAACACATGGGATCAAATGCCCTACTTTGTAAGTGAAGGCGCCCAGAAGAACTTTAAAAGGTTCACATTGCGATTAGAGGAGAGACAATTGCCTCTTCCAAACCAAGAATACTACCAGTGTTTAATTGCAAAAGCGATACTTTTCAAACAAGCGGAAAAAATAGTACAGAGAATGCAATATGGCGGATATCGCGCAAACATTGTT
>JAAYFZ010000316.1 GCA_012727965.1 Clostridiaceae bacterium | reverse complement strand
CATCTGTACTATGCCAGCTTCTTGGGGGAAGTGCGGCTTCCTTCTTGATTTTTCCAGATTTTCTTCTAGCGTTTTTAACTTTTGAAGATTTAGATATAGACTTGTTTTTGCCGCCAGGTTTACCGGGATTCAGCAAATTGATTCTGTCCTGTTTGTTTTGTGTTTCTAGCTCAGCTCTTTCTTTTTTTCCAATTCTGCGGCTGCCGGCAATAAGCCCATAGGCTGACATCTCTTGCTTGATTGCAATAAGATCATCAAGATCTTGAGCATTTTCGACGGCTTTTTCCAGAGTTTCCAGCCAGGCAATATCTTGCTTATCCTGTTCAGCCAGTTTACTGCCTGTTTCAAACTTTGTTTTTGCTTTGTTATACTTACGGAAGTAGTTCTGAGCATTCCAGGCTGCTGAACGATTTGTCTGTAAGTTAATAGTAACCTGCTTGAGTTCAGGATCATAATAATCTGTCAAAACAACCAAGTTTAATCCGCTCTTTAGTGCCTGTTCAGTTTGAGGTACGCTGCTCAAAATAAGATCGCCAAAATGTTTATAGCTTTCACTATTCTCACCTTCGCGGCAGTCTTGCAAATGAATTTGATATTTCTTCCTGCTATGTTCCAGTTGATATCTGATCAGTTTTTGTAAATGTTGTCTGCGTTGATGCATGGTGTTAAGCAAATTTCTTGCATTATAATATGTATCCATAGCTGCAGATATGGAGGACGCTGGTTTGCTTAGGGCATAACTGCTCAGCTTAAGTGCATGAAAATCGGTTGGGACAACATCTGCTGAAGAAATATAGAATAAAGAGGGGTGGAAATCTCGAGCTTCAACCTGCTCAAGTAGCTTAAGCATCTGAATATTCAAAATTTCCAGCTCAATTTTTTCAAGCTGAATCGCACGTTTGCGCCTGTCGATACCAGTTCTTTCAATCAATTCCTGACATAACTGCGGTGAGAATCCCTGGCAGGTTTCAAGCAAGGCTTTTTCCAGTGGGCGGGGGAGAGATTGAGGGAATAACCATAACTCATTATCCTGAATGCGCTTAATGATTTCTGAAGGGGTAAGCTTCTCCTGAGCTGGCGGCAGCTGATATGGGCGAGCTGGCATGATTTCGCGGACTCGGCTCATTTCGTTATCGACATGTAGGATCGAATCATGGATCCTGTCATCTTCATTTACCAGAATAATATTACTATGACGACCCATGATTTCTATAATCAATCGTTTTTCCAGTGAGTCACCCAGTTCATTAATAGTCTGGAATTTAATAACAAAAATTCTCTCATAGCCTGGATTTTCGATCGAAATGATTCTTGCTCCCTGAAGATGCTTGCGCATCAACATGCAAAACATCGGCGGCTCACTAGGATTATTTCTCGATTTGTCTGTCAGATAAATACTCGGAGACGATGGGTTTGCGCTTATATAGAGCTTATACTGTTTACCCGGCGCTCGCAGATGAAGCAACAGATCGTATCGCTCTGGCTGATATATTTTATCTACTCTGGCATCAGCCAAAGCTGTATTAAGTTCGTAAGACAGGGCTTTTGCAGTTATTCCATCAAGTGGCATTATTTTACCTCATAAATATTTGTATATTTGTTGATTATTCAGCTTATGATTATAGCATAGTATGATAGTAGTTATAGAATTTGGCATTAAGTGGATATTGTTTGCTCTCTTACATTATAATGATAGTCAATGAAGAAGATATGGAGAATTGATATGACGGCTAAAAGAAAAACCTCAACACAGCGAGGGAGAACATCACAAAAAGCTTCCAGGCGAACAAGCAAAACAAAATCATCAGGAAACAATAGCAGATCTCAGAAAAAAAACAGTAGTGGGAGTCCGGTTCTGGTTCTGGTTTATGATTTTTTCGCTGGTACATATTTTGGTCGTGTTTCAGTCGCAGCGTTGCTCTTATGTCTGATTATATTAATTAATTTACTGATCTCCGGTGATAGGTTCAATTGGTTTTTTGTTATGACCGGTATAGAGATAATTATTGCTTCTGCTGGTGGTTGGCTCTATTTTTTGTTGAGGGATGACGGACAGTAAAGATAATTAGCTTAGCCATTATTCTTTGCATAAAAAAACAGGGGCCATTAGCACAAGTTTTAAGTGCATTCTAGAAGCCGCCTGTTTTTTATTTATATATCTACACTTTTGTATTTATTTATCCTTTTTATCCTTGTCTCTACTGCCAATATAGCCGATAACTTTTATCGTTATAAAAAACAATACAAGAATCGTGAAGACACCAATAAGTCCGGCTCCAGCGATGAAGAGGCCTTGTGTCATGTTATCAGAATTCTGAAGTTGCTGCAGCATATAATTACCTCCTGCATTTATTTAAATCAGCTTGCTGTGATATCAAATATGGCTTAGTTATCTTCCAGCGATCATTGTTACAAGCATTATGATCAGACCGCCGGCGACGATTGAGCCAAGCTGACCGGCTACATTAGCGCTGATGGCCTGCATCAGGATGAAATTGGTTGGGTCTTCTTCTTTTGCCATTTTCTGAACAACTCTGGCAGACATCGGGAAGGCTGAGATTCCTGCAGCACCAATCATCGGATTGACTTTGTTCTTTAGGAATAGATTCAGAAATTTTGCGAACAAGACGCCACCGGCTGTGTCGAAGATAAAAGCAAACAATCCCAGAAGCATTATGCCGGCTGTCTCCCAGCGCAGGAATTTGTCTGCAATCATGGTCGAGCCAATTGTAAGTCCCAATAGAATAGTGACAAGGCTGGATAATTCATTCTGTGCTGCCTTAGAAAGCTTCTCAAGTACTCCACATTCGCGGATAAGATTACCGAACATCAATGAGCCTACCAGCGGTGCGCTCATCGGTACGATGATGCCGGCAATAATTGTTATAACGATGGGGAATAAGAGTTTTACAATTTTTGGCACAGCTTCTTCTTGATAATCCATACGGATCATGCGCCCTTTCTTTGTTGTCAGAGCTCGGATCACAGGCGGCTGAATTATTGGAACAAGAGACATATATGAGTAGGCCGCAACGGAGATCGGGCCCATATAATCGACTAGATTGAAATGATTGGCAACATATAATGTTGTGGGTCCGTCAGCTGCGCCAATTATACCAACAGCTGAAGCAAGATGCATTGCGTCCTGTCCGGTTATACCAAGATAGGGAAGCAGTATAAGAGTAAGAATAAAGGTTACGAATATTCCGAACTGAGCAGCCGCCCCGAAGAATATCATAAATGGATTTTTGAACAGAGGAGTGAAGTCTATCATTGCTCCAACTGCGATAAAAATCAGAATTGGGAAGAGTTCCGTAGCGATACCAGCGTCGAACAAGACCTTCAGAAACCCTGGTTCACCTTCAACGCCAATAACCGCAGCCATGCCTTCGATAGCTGGTGGCAGATTTGCGAGGATGGCACCGAAACCGATTGGCAGAAGCAATGCCGGCTCATAGTCTTTTGCAATTGCGAGATAAATCAATATCGCACTGATAGCAAACATGACTAATGATCTTAAGCCTGCAGCTGTGCCCAGGAAAGTAACACCATTGAATAATTCGCTAAATAATTCCTGCATAAAAAATACCTTTCCCTGTTAGTTTTACTCAGCATCAAAAAGGAATGCTGCATGATGACGATAGTATTATTTAAGATTAACTTTTTCCAACAGATTGCGGATCTTAATTGTCGGATCCATCAACAGAGATAGAGAAGCGTCATGATTTATTGCGTCGATAAGCAGGGCGACAAATTTGGAAGCATCAACGTCTACGAACCAGGGTGCTTGCATCAGCTCTGGACGGCGATAGATAAGATTACAGGCAAATACCTTGGTGATCAAGCCTTCTTCATAAGCTTTGTTGAAGTGCTCTAGTCCCTCGGTGAACAGACCAAAAGTCGTTGCACAGAATATTCTGTTAGCTTTTCGGCTCTTTAGCTCTCTTGCTATATCAAGTATTGAATCACCAGAGGAAATCATATCGTCTACTACGATTATGTCCATGCCTTCGACGGTGTCACCAAGAAATTCATGTGCAATTATAGGGTTTCTGCCGTCAATGACCTTGGTATAGTCACGACGCTTATAGAAGGTTCCAAGAGGAACTCCTAGCATAGAAGCATAATACATGGCTCTTGAGATTCCGCCCTCATCAGGGCTCACGACCATCAGACCACCTTCTTTGATGTTTAGGTCTGGAGTTGTCTTAAATAGAGCCTTAAGAATTTGGTATGCAGAGGGTATGCTCTCAAATCCACTTGTAGGTACTGCGTTTGCAACACGTTCATCATGTGCGTCGAAGGTGATAACATTATTGATGCCGAGTCCATATAGTTCTTCGAGCATATGAGCACAATCAAGCGACTCGCGGGCATTTCTCTTATGCTGACGACTCTCATAAAGGAATGGCATGATAACATTTATTCTTCTTGCCTTACCGCTGATTGCCAGAATAACCCGCTTGAGGTCCTGATAATGATCATCCGGACTCATGTGATTAATTAGTCCATGCATTTTGTAAGTGCAGGAAAAATTCATTACATCAGATATGATAAAAATATCATGGCCACGAACAGTGTTATTAATAACTGCTTTCCCCTCACCAGAAGAAATACGCACATTGGAAACCTGTATACGATAGTCATTACGCATGAATCCGGGATATACCTCATTGACCTCAGGTCTAAGTTCCTGGTACTCAGTACGTCTCTGTACCAGAAAATCATTAACCTTACTGGAAAACTCAGCACTGCCTATAAGTGGTATGATCCCAACCGGTCCGACCGGAGACATCAGGTTATTTCCGTACTGGTTATAAATGTTGTAGTTTTTGTCATCGCATGACATGGTCTGGAACATCGATATCCTCCTGTTTTCAGCCATCTGGCCATGGTGTTTCCGAAGTTAATAGTATGAACTGCACGTGGGCAGTCTGTCAATCGTTGGAGCTCTTTCTGTAAAAGTCCAGCAATTTGTTGATTTTTGTGGTAGGTGAGATGAGTTTTGATAGTGAAGCATCATGATTAACAGCGTCAATAAGAAGCGAAATGTAACGGGACATGTTGACATCGATGAACCAGGGTTTCTTAAGAAGGTCTGGTGATCTGTATATCAGATTGGTACCAAGTACACGATCGATGATGCCTCTTTCGTATGCCTTGTCAAATTCCTCGATCCCATTTGTAAACTGTGAAAAAGTTGCTATACAGAATATTCTGCCAGCACCACGCTTTTTGAGTGCCTCAGCAGCCTGAAGCATCGTTTTGCCAGAAACGATCATATCGTCAATAATCAAAACATCACGACCGTTTACATCTTCGCCAAGAAATTTTTTGTCAATAGTTTTATAATCACCGGCAATTTTCTGCTGGTAATCATATTTGCGATAGAAGGTGCCGAGAGGTACTTCGAGCATTGATGCATAATAGATGGCACGGTTTATACCACTCTCATCAGGACTGACGACCATACAATGATCTTCATCAAGCTGAAGATCATCAACTGTCTTGATTAAGGATTCAATGATTTGATAAGAGGTGGGAAGAGTTTCGAAACCGCCCAGGGGAATAGCATTGGCAACACGGCTGTCATGCGCGTCGAAGGTGAATATATTGCTGATATTATAATTATATAATTGCTTAAGCATTGCAGCACAGTCGAGCGACTCACGATTGTTGCGTTTATCCTGGCGCCCTTCATAGAGATAAGGCATGATCAGACTGATTCTTCTGGCATGTCCGCTGACAGCAAGGATGATTCTGATCAGATCCTGGAAATGATCATCAGGTCCCATGCTGACATCCTGGCCAAAACGAACATAACTGCTTGAATGATTGAGTACATCAGTGATAATAAATAAGTCATGACCTCTGACAGATTGTTCTATAACAGCTTTGCCCTCGCCAGAAGCAAAGCGGGGAGTAGATACAGGTATTCTGTAGTCAACTCTCATGAAGCCAGGCGTCTGAGACAATTCAGGGTGACTTGCCAAATAGATTGCTCTTCTGTTTCGTAGAAAGTAATTGACCGAACTGGCCAGATCCTGATCGATATTATGTGTAATGAGTGCTATTGGTCCTATAGGAGGCATCGGATTGTCACCATACTGGTTATATAAATAGTAGTTTTTGTCTTCTTTTTGTTTTGGTGACATTGTAGGACCTCCTAGAGAAATATATCAATCAAAACTGAAACTGTGGTTTATCGCTAAGAATCCGCACAAGGACAGTCCGAAGATGATTTGTGGCTTGATGCTGCATTATCATGATATGATGAACACAGAATAAAGATGCAGAGTCATTATAACTTAATTTGATTCTTATTTAAACAGGAGGCTGTCATGGCTATAAATTTTCGTAAAACTGTCTTCAAAGGGGTAGCTGCAAAGCTAGATCAATGTCCAAATGATCAATTGCCTGAAATAGTGATGTCAGGACGTTCTAATGTAGGTAAGTCTTCTTTGATCAATGCGCTGGCTGGACAGAGCAAGCTCGCAAGAGTTAGTAATACTCCGGGAAAAACCAGAATGGTCATCTATTTTGAAGTTGATGAGCGTTTCTATCTGACCGATTTGCCAGGTTATGGCTATGCTAAGGTATCCAAAGAGGTAAAAGCAGGTTTTTCCGAGCTGGTTGATCAATATCTCTCAGCAGGACGGCCTATAGTGATGGTAATGCATCTAATGGATATTAGACATAAACCAAGCGCGCATGATATGCAGATGATCAGCTGGCTATCTTCATCAGGTACTCCCTGGCGCATCGTGCTGACAAAAAGCGACAAACTAAGCAGACAGCAGATAAATAAACAAGTGCAGGAGCTACGCAAGGTGCCAGGAATGAAAGAAGCCTCACAGCCGCTGTTATTTTCAGCTCTTAACAGACAGGGGTTGACAGAAGTCAGAGAGACTATTGCTGAAGTTTTCGATGATATTCCAGTCGAGAATGACTGATCACAAGCTTGATTTGACATATATTGTCTAACCTTTAACCGTCTCAGGCATACTATTTCTGCGATACTAGCAGCAGATAGATCATGAGGCGGTTTTTACATGAAAATTAGTAAGCCAGGATACAAACACTGGGATCATAAAACAGGTTCAATCAGTAGATCAGTGACGATGATTTCTATTGTCTCTGGTTTTGTTTTTCGTCCTGGTTTAGTAGTGATGGTTTTTGCTGTTACTGCAGGTCTGCTTATTGCAAGCAGAATTGCTCCTGCAATTGGTTCAACTATATTAATTGTGGTATCTATTTGTACAATTTACGCCTTTTGCCAGGTGGGAGGAAGTATCAGAAGCAGAATTGCCTGCTTCTATTTATTGATGCTTCCAGTGACTTTATTTTCATATTTGCGATCGGAGTCCCTTGACAGCTTTTGCCGAGATTATAGCGAAGAGATATCCGGAAGAATCATTGAGATGGAGGGAACTGTTGCTTCTGTGTCAGAAATGACAGAGCCTGGAGAAGAATGGACTTCGTGCAAATTCAGGCTGAAAAATGGCTGTATGATTCGCTTGTCGGGAAATATCGGCTGGTTGGATTATGGTGACCACATTGCTGTTCAGGTAAAAACATCAATACCAGAGCAGGCATCTAATCCGGGCGGCTTCTCCATGCGTAAATATCTTGAGGGTCAAGGCATCTATTTAGCAGGAGAGGTCGTACTCGATCAAGAAATTGAGGTCTTGAAAAAAGGTAATCTCTGGCATCGGCTCTATTCAGCGATTGGAGCAAGATCTAAGATCAAAGAGACTATCAGGTCAATTCTTGACAAAGAGCAGTCTGATCTTCTTCTGGCGATATTTCTCGGTGAGGACAGGCTGCTCGACTCGGCGACAAAAATAAGGTTCAGACGCAGTGGTCTTGCGCATTTGACCTCTGTTTCTGGTTCGCATGTCTCTTTTTTGCTGATTCCACTTACTATGATTGCTGCCCTTATGCATCTAGGCAAAAGATCAGCAGCAGCTCTGCAGATTTCACTTTTGCTGGTTTATGGTACATTAACCGGCTGGAATACAGGTGCTATGCGCGCAGTGATCATGTTATCCATATTGATCATACTGAAGGCATCCGATAAAAATTTCGACGCTGTTAATGCACTCGGTCTTGCCTGCTCCTGTATGATATTTCTTGATATATATGTTGTCATGCAGCTTGGATTTTGGCTGAGTGCAGGCGCTGCAGCAGTATTAACGATTGCTGCAGTACCATTTGGCGACTGGCTGAGAACAAGTGTTCTTGAGAATACAAAAATACTGTTGCCGGATACATTGGTCCATTCGTTTTGTGCGGTCATACTGCTTCAGATTTTCATGATTCCTCTATCGGCTCGACTGACAGGCGAGGTGTTCTGGTTTTCGTGGTTATACAATATGCCCGCAATTTTCGTAGTATCTATAATCTGTACATTAGCTGTGTTTTTGATTCCTGCTTTGCTATTGTCAGGATATTTTTTAGCAAGCGGTGTATTTGAACCTATTGCTGATACGCTAAAATCAGCTGCCAGGCTGATTCTCGATTCACCGTTAAGAGTTTTGAGTTGGCTGGCAACAGCCGGCTCTGTCAATGGTGCCAGGACTCCAATATCAGATTTGAATTTGTTAATCTATATGGGGGGAGCACTGCTTGCAGCGGCTTTGTGGTTTCGATTTATTCAGCCAAGGTCGTTTTCATTCGGTCGAATACCTTTTGGGGTTGGTGGAATATTACTGACAACTGGGATTGCAGCTGCAATCATTAATTTTTTGATCGGACCAGTCTGGAGTTTATATTTTCTGGATGTTGGTCAAGGTGATAGTCTTCTAATGATAAATCGGAAAAATGATAAGTCGATTCTGATTGATGGGGGCCCCGAGGGCTGCGGCTATTTCGATATAGAACCGGCAATGACAAACCTTGGTATTTCAAAAATAGACATTGCTATTGTTACTCATGGTCATGCAGACCATATAGGCGGTGTGTTTGAGCTGATTGAACTCGGTCTGGTTAGCGAGCTTGCTGTTTCGAAAACCTCAATTGAGGCTTATACACAGACTGATTTTGCATACAGATCTGAAATTTTACATGCTAATAATCAATTCCAGGAAACAGACATGACTAAGATGCTTGTAGACAAATGTTATGAGAGGTCTATACCTGTGCAGTACCTGAAAAAACATGATACAATCACTTTGCCGGCTGATGCAGAACTATTGGTTCTGGCACCGGTAAGCCAAGCAGATATCGCATATATACGCAAGGATCCGAATGAGGCATCTCTTATCATTAATTTCTCATGGGAACAGTTAAATGTGCTTTTATTGGCAGATCTAACTGAAAAACAAGAGAAAAAACTGATGCCGATCTGGCAGCAGGCTGATTTGATCAAGGTTGCTCATCATGGCTCAAGATTCACCACTGGTGAGCTTTTTCTAAGCAGAGTCAGGCCAAGACATGCGATTATAAGCTCAGGACCTAATTTTTATGGTCATCCTTCTATGGATGTCATAGATAGACTGACGGCGGTCGAATGCATGACTTGGAGAACTGATTTCTGTGGTTGTGTGATTGTTGATATGAATAATAGTGAGGCTAAGATTAGAAATTATGGCAGGTAGAAATTATGGCAGTTAAGAAGTCGGCAGGCAAGGCTATTCAGAATTATGCTCAGACCAAGGCTCAACTGAGATCAGATGAGCTGCATGATGTTTATCTTTTTTTTGGTGAAGAGGATTTTCTGATCGAGCGACTGGTTTTGAGTATTCAGGCAATGGTTTTGGCACCGGCATCAGCGGATCTTGATCGTGTTCGCCTGGATGCCGAAGGTTATTCATCTAGACTTGATTTAGATAAACTCAAGGCTGAAATACAGACACCTCCGTTTATGTCGAGGCGTAAACTTATCATAGTAAAAAACAGTACGTTATTTACTGCCGGATCTGCAAAAAAGAGCAGTATATCAGGAAATGATGATAGCGATAATGATGAAAAAGGAACAGGAACTGGAAGTCATAAAGATCGTCAGCAAATGCTCACTGAATTACTCAAAATGGTAAACGAACAGGTTTGTCTGATATTTGTCGAACAAAAAGCTGATAAGAGACTCAAGAGTCTGCTTAGTGCTGTTCAGGAGAAGGGGATCATCGCTGAGATGGCTCAAGAAAAACCAGCTGTTCTTAAGCAGTGGGTGGAGGCCGAATGTCGGCAAAAAGGTCTGAGTATCAGGTCACAAGCTGCAGAGAGTCTGGTAGACCGCTGCGAGCAGAGCATGCGGGTGATCTGGTCTGAACTGGAGAAATTGTTTTTGTATGCCGAATATACAGGTCTTAAGACGGTTGATGAGGAAACAGTTGCTCTGGTCAGTCTGCCCGATCTAAGAGGCAATATATTCGACTTAACCGATTCAATATCAAGTGGCGATACTGGACGAGCCTTGATTCTTCTGGATACACTTGTCAGACAGCGACAACCTCTGCAGCTTATACAATTTATGTTTGCCAGACATTTCAGACAGCTGATATGTGCAGCTGACACTGGTCAGGCGAACGAGCTTATCAATAAACTGAAAATAATGCCCTTTGTTGCTGCAAGGCTGATTAAGCAGTCACGACAGTTTTCTATTCCTGTGATGGAGAGGATTTACGAATTGTGTTTTGAGAGTGATATGATGGTCAAGACAGGAAAAATGAACGATAGACTGGTGCTTGAAACTATGATTGTTCGGGCTGGAGAGGCAGCAGGTGCTTATCGCTGATTTTTATAATTGTGAATATGATTGACTGAATAGAGCGTGCTTCTTTATAATATGTTGGATAAATTGATATTTAGATTCGATAGGACTCTGCCGGAACTGCCGGTCGAAATAATGGAGGTAGAATACGTGAGTAAAATAACGATGAAAACACCCCTGGTCGAGATGGATGGAGATGAGATGACAAGAATTATCTGGAAGCAGATAAAAGAAATAATTCTCGAACCATTCATAGATTTGAAAACAGAATATTTCGATCTTGGACTCGAATACAGAAATGCGACCGATGATCAGATAACTATCGATTCTGCTATCAGGACACAGGAGCTTGGCGTAGCAGTCAAATGTGCCACAATAACTCCAAATGCGCAGAGGATGGATGAGTACGATCTTAAGAGTATGTGGAAGAGCCCTAATGGAACGATCCGGGCTATCCTTGATGGTACAGTATTCCGTGCACCAATAATGACAAAATGCATCACCCCATTTGTTTCAAGCTGGAAAAAGCCGATCACGATCGCGCGTCATGCTTATGGTGATATATATAAGGATTCCGAGATGATAGTAGATGGTGCCTGCACGGCAGAACTGGTACTCACAATGCCTGACGGCAGTGAGAAGAGACAGATCGTTCACGAATTTGCCGGCCCAGGTGTTTTGCTGGGTATGCATAATATAGACAAATCTATCTTCAGCTTCGCCAGAGCTTGCTTCAACTATGCACTGGATGTTAAGCAGGAACTCTGGTTTGCGACCAAAGACACTATTTCCAAACAATATGATCATAGATTCAAAGATATTTTTGCCGAGGTATTCGAATCAGAATTTAAGCAGAAATTCGAAGATGCTGGAATCGAGTATTTTTATACATTGATCGATGATGCGGTCGCCAGAATCATGCGCAGCGAAGGCAACATAGTCTGGGCCTGTAAGAATTATGATGGTGATGTTATGTCAGATATGATCGCATCTGCTAACGGCAGTCTTGCTATGATGACATCCGTTCTAGTCTCGCCTGATGGCAAGTATGAATATGAGGCAGCACATGGAACTGTAACCAGACACTATTATCGCTTCCTGAAAGGTCAGAAGACCTCAACAAATCCGATGGCGACATTATTTGCCTGGACTGGTGCTCTGCGTAAACGCGGCGAACTAGATGGCCTTACAGATCTGATGGATTTTGCTGATGCTATTGAGAAAGCATCTCTTG
>JAAYFZ010000315.1 GCA_012727965.1 Clostridiaceae bacterium | reverse complement strand
TTCCGCCTGATGGGAAAAGAAGGGTCAATGGCAGGACCGAGCTGATTTTGGCTAGGATTGTTGCTTTTGGATGCTGTTTTTCGTATAATGATGCAGCTATCTGTCCCGGTGGCCTAATGGATAAGGCAGCAGTTTCCGGAGCTGCTGATACGGGTTCGATTCCTGTCCGGGACGCCATAGACCGTCAGAGCTTTTTGTTCTGGCGGTTTTAATTTTATGCTTGTGCAGATATTGCGATACATGTCAGAATAGAGATTACAGACATTTTGTTTTAGCCTGAGAGTTTTCGACAGGTTTGGAAGGGTAATAATTGATGAATGATAAAAGAACAAATATTATCAGGCCGCTGAAAATTGGCAATGTCATGCTGGAGAATAATCTGGCGCTGGCGCCGATGGCCGGAACTACGGATCTTGTTTATAGAAGTATCTGTCGTGAATTAGGTGCAGGTCTGACTGTCACTGAGCTCGTAAGTGCCCGCGGTATAGTCTATGATCCCCAGCTTAAGAAGACTTATCGATATTTGGAAATTATGCCAGAAGAAAATCCGGTGGCTATTCAACTGTTTGGCAGTGAACCGGAGGATTTCAAAACCGCGATCAACACAGTTTTGTCGCATCCGCTGCTGGGACAATGTGCGCTGATCGATCTTAATATGGGTTGTCCGGTCACGAAGGTCGTGCGTCAAGGCGCAGGTAGCGCATTGACAAAAGACCCGGAGCAGACTGCCAGAGTAATGGCCGCCAGTGCAGCAGCAGCAGCAGCTTATGGTAAGAGTGTGACTGCCAAGATCAGGACCGGCTGGGATGACGATTCAATTAACTGTGTTGAAATCGCCCGCATACTGGAAAAAGAAGGCGCGGCGTCAATAACGGTTCATGCCAGAACTCGCTCACAGATGTACAGCGGTAAGGCAGACTGGGGTCAGATCGCACGTGTGCGTGATGCTATAAGCGTGCCGCTATATGGCAATGGAGATGTAGATTCACCTGCGAGCGCAGAAGCAATGGTGGCTCAGACGGGTGCTGACGGCATTATGATAGGCAGAGCAGCTCAAGGCAATCCCTGGATCTTCGCGCGCTTCTTCTCAGAATCAGAAATCGCGGCAAAACTTGATTTCCAGACTGACGGCATGCCGCCCAAGCAGACAAGGATACTCTGGATGCTTAGGCATCTGGATGGCATGATCAGCCGTGTAGGTGAAGAGGTTGCGATACGTGAGATGAGGACGCAGACTGTTTGCTATTTGCGCGGCACACATAATGCAGCTAGCTTCCGTTATCGCCTGATGCTCGCAAAAACAAGAGCCGAAGTTGCTGCGATTCTGGATGAATGGCTGCAGGAGAGTTAATATAGAGGGGTAGAGGAGGGCATGAATATGTTGTTTGTATGCGATATTGGCAATTCATCGATCAAAACCGGTGTTTATGACGACGATAAGCTGCTGTTTCGTTCTGTTTTCTCATCTGTTGATCACAGAACCGCCGATGACATGGCCGTACTGATCAAGGGGGCATTTTCCATGCATGGAGTAGACCCGGCCCTGGTCGATGGTGCAGTCATTGCCTCTGTCGTTAGACCGCTCACCTCGACAGCAGCTGCTGCCATTGAGCTGCTGATGCATGTTAAGCCGTTGATCGTTGGACCAGGTGTCAAAACCGGCCTAAACATAAAAACCGATATACCGTCACAGCTTGGCGCTGATATCGCAGCCGGAGCAGTTGGTGCTCAGATAATGAGGCCGCAGCCTCAGGTCATTATTTCAATGGGAACCGCCACTACGCTGACAAGCATTAATGATCAAGGTGAGCTCTGTGGAGTTTTAATCGTTCCAGGAATCGGCATATCGCTTGCAGCATTAGCTGAAAATGCTGCCGAGCTGCCACTGTCTGGGTTGAATCCTCCGACGATTTTGTTGGGCCGCAATACGGCTGATTCAATGAACAGCGGTATAATCTTCGGCAATGCTTCGATGCTGGATGGTCTACTCGACAGAATTTCTTCTGAGTGGAAACAGGATACTCTTGATGTAATAGCTACAGGCGCTTATGCAGAAATGGTCTTACCATATATGATTAGTGAACACCGAATCAAATACGAGGTAAACCTCACACTGATAGGCCTCAAACGGATATACCAACTAAATAATAAGAAAAAGTCATAAGAAGAAATCAGTTCTGCTAAATATCCCCCAAATAAACAACTGGGAGAATGGCGTATATATTGAACGAAATATTGTGAAAATACATAATAGAAGTTGTCTAATCTGCATAGTATAATTATAGCCACGGTGCTGGAAATACTTTGCAGATGCACAATTTATCAGCAGGGTTACCCGGCATTAGTACGACATGACAAGGGGGAATCCTGGATATGAAAAACTATCCCACTGCTAAAATTCGCAATCTCGCTTTGCTGGGGCATGGTGGAAGCGGTAAGACCGCTTTGGCCGAAGCTGTTCTCTATCATGCCAAAGCTATTGACCGTATGGGCAAGGTGACCGACGGTAACACTGTTATGGATTTCGATCCTGAGGAAATTCGCCGCAACATCTCAATCAATACTTCTGTTGCCACCTGTGAGTGGAAGGATACTAAGTTAAATCTGCTCGACACACCAGGGGATTTTGACTTCCTGGGCGAGGTCATGCAGGGTCTGCGGGTAGCAGACAGCTCACTGATACTTGTTAGTGCCAAGGACGGTTTGTCTGTAGGCGCTGAGAAGGCAATTCGACATTCGCGCAAGGCAGGTCTGCCTATTTTCTTCATGATAAGCAAAATGGATGAAGCCAATGCCAACTATGATAAGGCTCTGGCAAGTTTAAAAGAGAAATATGGCAATCAGGTCATACCCTTCATACTGCCGATAACTGCTGACGGCAAGATGACAGGACTGATTGATGTTATAGAACAGCAGGCGTATGCAATCGACGCAAAAGGTGTAATAACGCCTTCAGCCATTCCTGATAGTTTGGCTGATCAGGTGACTGAACTGCAGGAAGCAGTAAACGAAGCAATAGCCGAGACAGATGAAGTTCTGATGGACAAGTATTTCGGCGGTGAAGGTTTCAGCGATCAGGAGAAGATCGATGGTATCAAGGCTGCTATCTTGAGCGGTTCCGTATATCCCGTCTTCGCAGGTTCTGCTTTGGCCAACTGGGGCATAACTGCCATACTTGACCGTTTGATCAAGTATATGCCTTCGCTGGAAGATTTCCCTGCCGTCAAGGCCTCTAAGCCAGATGGTACTGAGGTTGAGTTGAAGGCAGATGCTGATGGACCGTTGGCAGCCTTCGTATTCAAAACTATCGCTGATCCGTTTGTCGGCCGTATTTCAATATTCCGTGTTTATTCTGGTACATTTACCGGCAATACATCAGTCTACAATCCACTTAAGGAAAAGGATGAGCGCATAGGCAACGCTTATATGCTGCTCGGCAAGAAGCAGCTGAGCGCTGAGAAGATAGTTGCCGGAGATATCGGAGCTGTCACAAAACTTCTTACTACTACGACTAATGATACACTTTGCGAACATGAGAATCCTCTGACTCTATCGCCGATAAAATTCCCAGTCCCTTGTTTGTCGATGGCAATTCTGCCGAAGGTCAAGGGCGAAGAGGATAAGATCGTTTCCGGTCTTCATAAACTGGAAGATGAAGATCCTGTATTCTCAGTTCTTAACAATGCCGAGACTCATCAGGTCGTCCTGTCCGGGCTTGGCGAGCAGCAGCTAGATGTTCTTCGTTCCAAGCTTAAGGCGAAATTCAATGTTGAAGCTACACTTGAAGAACCACGTGTGCCTTACCGCGAAACGATCAAGAAAAAGGTTAAGGTTCAAGGCAAGCATAAAAAACAGTCTGGTGGACATGGTCAGTATGGTGATGTCTGGATCGAATTCGAACCAGGAGATAAGCAGGAGCTTACATTCGAAGAGAAGATCTTCGGTGGCTCTGTGCCTAAATCATTCCACCCTGCCGTTGAGAAGGGTCTGCAGGACGCAATCAAAAAAGGCGTTCTGGCTGGCTATCCGGTCGTTAATCTTAAGGCTGTTCTGGTCGATGGATCTTACCATGATGTTGATTCATCCGAAATGTCATTCAAGCTGGCCGCAAGATTAGCTTATAAGAATGGCCTGCCCCAGGCAAATCCGGTTCTGCTTGAGCCTATCAGCCTGGTAAAAGTCCATATCCCTGATGATTATCTCGGTGATATCATGGGTGACATGAATAAGCGCCGCGGTCGTATCATGGGTATCAATCCTGATAGTGAGGGTCAGGTCGTCGAAGCAGAAGCTCCGACCTCTGAGCTTGCTAAGTACGCTACTGATTTGAAATCCATGACACAGGGCAGAGGTTGGTATACTATCGAGTTTGCCCGTTATGATCAGGCCCCACAGCCTGTTGCTGACAAGGTGATTGCAGATGCAAAAGCCCGTCTGGAAGAGGATGCGGAATAAACTGTATTTGATCTGATTAAGAATCCTCCCGCTGCTGTCTTAAACGGCACGGGAGGATTTTTTACAGCTTTCATTCAGTCTGTCCAGGAGGCAAGAATAATGATATTGCAAAGCAGCGGCCGTCAATACATCCACAATGAGCATGACTTATCCCATGGTCCGATCATCTGGTGGATCCAAAGGGATCAAAGATTGATCGATAACTGGACATATTTTGCCGCTGCCAATGAAGCAGCAAGACTTGGGCAACCGATTGTCGCAGTTTTTTGCCTGAGTAAAAACTTCCTCGGTGCGCAGCCTCGTTTCTTCGATTTTATGCTGCTGGGTCTGAAAGAGCTTTTCAGCGAGTTGGCAGAACGAGCAATTCCGCTGATAATGCTAAATTCCACAGGCAACATAGATTCTGAACCCGATGATCTACTTGCAAAACTGG
>JAAYFZ010000027.1 GCA_012727965.1 Clostridiaceae bacterium | reverse complement strand
TCGATGCTGCGCCGGCGAGGTCATCGCCATATCGTGACTGTTGATCTTGAGCCGAAGGCATCAGTTCTAAGTCGTTTAGACGACAATGTACAACTTACATTGATCCATGATAAGCAGTCACTAGGCGGTTTTCTTGATCTGACCCCTGCGGTTCTAAGACGCAACTTCAGATTAGGCTATCTAGACACGATGAAGGCTTTTGCCAGGTTAAATGGTGAGTATTATAGCTTCAGAAATGAAGATTATCAGGAGTTGTTAAGACGATTCGGCTTCGAAACGATAAGTGGTCTTGAGCAGGCTGCTCTGATCTATGAGATCGATCGCTGCTGTATTTACAAGCCAGATGATTTTATTAATGAGATCAGACGCAAGCGAACTGAGTTTCAAATGGCCTATGAAGAAAAACGCAAGGCTCTTAAGATCGAGCATAAACTGAAGGCTCTGGCCAGTGGTAAGCTGCGGGTGCTTAATCTCCTGCCACCGCTGCAGCTTGCTTTTTTGATGGAGGTCAAGGCTGTGGCAAGACAAAATGGAACTGCACAGCGGCTGCCATTAAGACTATTTGCTGCTGTTGATGACGCTGCTAATGCTTTGAGTCAGTTGAATGGACTTATAGAATCTGAGAATGTGTGATGATTTTTGTGCCACCTAAGCCTGACCAAGTAGGTTCTGAACTAGCAGGGATACAATAACAACAGCTGCTGATATGATGAAACCATGCAGCATAGGCTTGAAGCCGCTTCTTGATAGCTTGGCAAAATCCGTGTTCAGACCAATTGCTCCTAGTGACATGACCATTGCGAATTTGCTTATACCGGCCAGCCGACTGGCTAAGGAAGCTATATTCTCTTGAGTAAGCCAACTTAAGGCACTGAAAATAGTGGAATCACCTGTTGTGTTAATTCTGCTTGCCGCGAAATCTAGGCCTGTTCTTAAAATGACCATTCCGAGGAAGAGCAGAATGAACCAAGGGAAGATTTTGCCAACCTTTACCTCTGAATGTGAACTGCCTGAGTTAGGTATTTCGACCTCCGTTGTCATCGCTCTAGATGTTCTGCGATGTGATATCCAGGAGAATAACAGTACTATTGGCACTATGGACAGTGTTCTTGTTAATTTGACTATCGTCGCAAACTGTCCCGCTGCGTCAGAATAGGCATAGCCGGCAGCGACAACTGATGAAGTGTCGTTTACTGCAGTTCCTGCCCAGAGACCGAAGTTGAGATCACTCATATTGAGCGCTCTGCCCATGAGCGGGAATAGAACTACCATGATGACATCGAAGATGAAGGTCGCGGAAATCGCATAGGCAATATCATTGTCATCTGCTTCGATAACAGGTGATATCGCTGCGATCGCTGAGCCGCCGCAGATACCAGTCCCGGCTGAAATCAGATTTGATAATTTCCAATTCATACCGAATATCCGACCAACAATATTGCCCAGTCCAAAAGCAGTTACCAAGGTAAAAACCATAACTATCAGTGAGTAGCTGCCTGCAAGCATAACCTGTGTCAGACTGAGTGTTGCCCCCATCAGGACGATAGATAGTTTGAGTATTTTCTTCGACACGAATTTCAAGCCTGCTTCGAGTCTGAGCTTTTTGGTAATCAGTGGATATAACAGCATACCGATAAGCATTGCGAAAACACCGCCACTTATGACTTTTCCCGGTATAAAACCACTTATTTTACTGGCTAAGATTGCTAATATTCCAGCTGCTGCTATCCCTCTTGTGACAATCAGTTTATTGCTCATTTGAACCTTATCTCCCAAAACTATTTCTATTTACTATTTGCAGTTGTTAACGATTGACTTGATTTTATTTCAGTAGATGCATAAAATCAAATTATGAATAATTATAATTCTATAAACAGAAATTATAATAAACACAGATAGAGTAAGAACTCCTGCTACTGTGAAATAGATACGGAGGCAGCATGATAGATCATAGAATAGAAACACTGCTGATCATGAGCGAGACTCTAAGCTATACAAAAACAGCTGAACTGCTCCATTTGACACAACCAGCAGTTTCGCAGCATATTCGCTATCTCGAGAAACAATACAACTGTAAACTGTTCGAGCAATATGGGCGCAGGATAAAACTAACCCCTGCAGGCGACAGATTGGTTAGTGCGGCAAGAGTTATGCAGGCAAATAGCAGAAGGATCGCTGCCGAGCTTAATGCAATTGATCCGTCAAGACCACTTCTGAGACTTGGAGCAACCAAAACTATTGGCAACTATGTTATCGCCCGGCCGCTGGCAGAATTCATCAAGATTCATCCTGAGTATGATCTCGAGCTTACTGTCGACAATACATATGAGCTACTTAACGGACTTGATACAGGCATGCTTGATCTACTCTTTCTCGAGGGCAATTTCGATAAACAACATTATCGTTATCAGTTGTTTCGCAATGAAGATTTCATCGGTATTTGTAGCCCGGAAAATACAATATCACGGCAAAAGACGGCCCGAATGGAAGATATCTTGTCGCAGAGGCTGATAATTCGGGAACAAGGATCGGGAACAAGGGAGATTTTCGAGCAACAGCTGCAGCAGAGAAGCTTCAGTCTGGATGCTTTTCAAAATACGATTACAATAAGCCAGTTCTCGGTGATAAAAGAGCTGGTCGCAGAAAATATCGGCATTAGCTTCGTTTATCGATCAGTAGCTAGCAGAGAGTTGTCTGAGGGCAGACTATGTGAATTTTCGCTGACCGATAGTCCGCATAGCCATGAGTTTTCAATTGTCAGACTGCCAGCATCAGTGCTGCCGCCTGAAATTGATGCGTTTACAGATTTTATAAGTGGTAACTATGGCTCTTGTTTATAGTATGCGTTTAGTGTAATCATTAATTATAGATATAGTGACATGGGAGGTGACATCTATGGGAGGTTTCAAATCAGCAATCGGCAGGACCCTTAAGGGCGCGGCCATGTCTTATCAGCGTTTTCCGTCAGCCATGCTGGCTGCAACTACGCTGGCTGTGATTACTAGCATACGCATTGCCGATAATTCGTTGCTCACATCTGGTCAGTTCGACCGGTGGCAGTTTGTATTCGCACTAGTGGCTCTAATCAGCCTGGCCTGGTCTGGTTGGCTCTATAGCCGACAAGAACCAAAAAGTTCAGAGCTTCTATCCCTGGCTGGTCTCATAGCAATCGTTCCGCTCTATTTCCTGATAAAACCAGTCGATGGACGTATTCCGTTTCTCACCTCGACCCGCGCAGTTGCTATCGGCGCGATCGCGGTCATAGCACTTCTGCTCGTTATCAGTCGCAGCAGTGAGAAAACAGATTTCAATAAACGTTTTTTCATGCTGCATAAGGCCTTTTTCATCGCGCTGCTCTATATGCTTGTTGTTATGGGCGGCTTGAACTTCACGGCTGCGGCTGTAGAGACACTACTCTACAGTGATATGTCATCTGACGTCTATCAGTATCTAACGACCTGGAGCGCATTTCTGGGCTTCGCGTTTTTTCTTGGCAATCTGCCGGATCTTAAGAGAACAGCACCATTTGATGATGTACATAATTCGCAGAAACAGCCGAGATTTATTGAGGTGCTGTTTACCTTTGTCATGATTCCAATCGTGCTGGCACTTTCATTCGTTTTACTGCTATGGGCACTACGCATGCTGATCACCAGATCCTGGCCTGATTTCGCTCAGCTTGCCTCGATTTTCAGCGGCTACATAATTTTGGGAACATGGCTTACCATAATGGTCGCCGACAGCGCTCATGGTCTGGCAAAATTTTTCAGACGTATTTACCCGATTCTAGCCATCATATTCCTAGCTGTTGAAGCTGTAGCCATATCCAGACAGATCGAACGTTTTGGCATCCGTGGCGGGGAATATGCCGCGGTTGTGATCTTGCTTTTCGGCATAAGCTCAGCCGTCTATTTCCTGATAAAACCGGTAAAACTAAATCATCTCTCTGCCTGGACAGCTGCGATTCTTATTCTAATTAGCGTACTGCCGCTTACAGGTTATAGCGATGTGTCGCTGAATTCGCAGCTAGGCCGTATCAGTGAGGTTCTCGAGAGAAACGGAATGCTCCAAGGAGATACGATCAAGCCTGCAGATAAGAATAATCTACCGGCAAAAGAAGACCAGGTGCTTATAACCGAGGCCGTCAGTTATCTGACTTCGCTCGATCGTTATGGTGAGCTGCCTGCATGGTTCCCACAGGAAGAACGAATCTATCAGGACTTCACAAAAACCTTCGGATTTGAACAAAGATGGGACTATCAGGACGAGGGCATTAATAAGCCCGGCAGTAGTGCAGCCTGGGTCAGAGCAGAAAACGCAGCAATTGATATCAGCGGCTATGACTTGATGCTTACAGATAGTGTTGATAAGTCAGGTGTGGATGTTAGTTTTTCTACTGATCGCGGCGACTATCAACTGAATATTCTTAATGTTGAACCTGTTAATGAACAGGCAGCATCGCTGATCGTCACAAGAGATGGTACTGAAATAGTAAACCGCAGCCTTGCAGCTGAGCTGGACATAATTGGCAAACAAGCCAAGGAAAGCATGCAGTATGAGTATATCGTTGAACCGGAGGATCTCCAGATAACGATCGAAGAGAATGATGTTCGCATATTGATAGTGATCAAATCGATGGACGTCAATTGGGAAGGCGATACAATTCGCTATTTCCTCAATCTCGGCGGCGTTTATTTCACAGACGAACCTGAACCATAAGCTCCGCAGTATAAACTGTTAAGTCGGCTCATGTGAGATTTCCCATAAATAAAGGGAAGCAACTGTACCGTAGGGTGAATATATCCTGCGGTACATTTCATATTGGTCACTTGTCAGCTCTTCCGTCTGATGCAGCCGCATCAATCCACGCCTGATTGCGAGATCGTGCCAACTTATGATATCCGGCCGCTCAAGAGAGAAGATCATCAGCATATCTACGGTCCAGGGGCCGATTCCAGGCAGCTTGATCAGCTGTTTTCTGATCTCGTCATCTGATGCTGCTGCCAGAGCCGCAGCTTCGACTGTGCCATCGCTGAAGGCCTTAGCTATACTTTGTATGTAGGAAACCTTGCGCCAGCTCATACCAAGACTCTGCAGTGCCTGTGGGTCTGCACTCATTAATTCGTCAGGAGCGAAAAGCTCCCCGCCATTACTGGCGTAAGCCGAGCTGATCCTCTGCCAGACGGTTTCGGCGGCTTTTGCCGATATCTGCTGTCCGACAATATTGGAAACGATCGCAGTGAATAGGTCTGGTATGACTGGTCGGTTGATATGCCCGATCCTCGTAATAGCCAGGCCAAACACG
The DNA here is from genome assembly GCA_012727965.1 of Clostridiaceae bacterium. Classification (GTDB taxonomy): domain Bacteria; phylum Bacillota; class Clostridia; order Saccharofermentanales; family UBA5734; genus JAAYFZ01. The sequence goes on along the minus strand of JAAYFZ010000027.1, from coordinate 2,890 downwards.
GGATCGCGCTCTGACAAATATGATATTTCCTTATCGCCGTAATCGAAGTAGTTCATGAGCCGCCTCCCTGGTTGGCTTGGTGCGCCAAAATGTCAGATGCCTAGAAGAGCCGGTAGTTCGCTGAGGCTCTCGATTAGCCAGGAGGCGTCACTCTGATCATAACCGAAGCGATGATCGCGGATAGCTACGACGCGTAGACCAGCGGCCGAAGCAGATCTCACCCCATAGGTTGAATCTTCGATGGCAATGCAATCCTGAGCCTGCAGTCCCAGACTCTCCATGGAGTGCAGATATATCTCCGGATGAGGTTTGCTCTGTTCAAACATTTCGCCGCTGACTATAGAGCTGAAATAATTTTGAATGCCAAGAGAGTCAAGTACTCTCTCTATTGTGCGAATTCCAGACGAGGATGCCAAGGCCATAATGAATCCAGCGTCTCTGATTCGATCTAGTACAGTAATGGCATCAGGAAAAACAAGCTTATTGTAGTCAGGCCTGTTCTGACTGTTGACCTCTCTGTACATTTTTTTCAGCTCGTCAGTGGATATATCTTCGCCCCAGAAACTGCGGACGATCTCAAACTCCATCTGACTCGATGCCCCGGCCAATCTGGATAACGCCTCTGCGGTAAAAGGCTTGCTATAAGCTCTGAAGAGATTTTCAAACCTTGATGTATAGTAAGGCTCGCTGTCGATCAGGACTCCGTCCATGTCGAAGATTACCGCCTTTGCCAATATTTCATTTACTTGTTTCATACATTACCTGCCTGTGTAAATTTCAGCCCGTTCCATAACGGCATTATAGCAGACAATAATATGTCAATGGAATTTGATGTTACCGAAAATAGATTAGACAATAAATAATAAATCAATGTCATTAAACTTAAGTTTAGACAGAGACATACGATAAAGATAAATATACTGTTATATTTGCACATGCTTAATTTCATTAGGGAAAAAATCTAAAAGTACAAACAAACTATTAGCAAGGGGTATCAATTATGGGCAAGAAGGAAAAGAGTGTCATAAACAGTGGCATTGAGAAAAAAGCTGCGCGAAGAAGCAGCTTGAAAACCAAATTCACGCTGCTTTCAGTTCTGACGAGTTTAGTGTTGGCTGCGGCTATTTTTGTTGCTGCAGGTCTGGCACTAACTAACAGCAACCAAAGTTCGCTTCAGCTTCTGGAAAAAACTATGCGCGATGATTTCGACCGTCTGATCAAACAACAGGTTGAAACAGCGGTCAGTACGATCGATAGCTTCTATCAGAAAGCGCAGACTGGCGAGATCACAGAAGAAGAGGCTAAGGCTCTTGCATCGGAAGCAGTGCGTGAAATGCGCTATGGCACTGACGGGTATTTCTGGATAGATACTTATGAGGGCGTAAATGTAGTGCTTCTGGGCGGTGACGCCGAAGGCAAATCCCGTATAGACAGCATAGATGCCAATGGTGTTTCTTTTATAAAAGACATCCTGAGTAATGGACGTCAGGCTGATGGTGGTTCTTCAAGCTATGGCTGAAGGTGATCTTGGTGTAAGTATGCAGGGTAGTTATGAGGGAGACTATGCTGTCATGCAGCAGGCAATTAATAGCACTGTCCAGGCCATGCATCAGCTGATCAGTGAGATTGTCACTGCAGCAGATCAAGTCGCAGCTGGCGCGCAGCAGGTATCAGAGGGCAGCATGTCGCTTTCACAGGGCTCTACCGAGCAGGCCAGCTCCGTTGAAGAGCTGTCAGCCAGTCTGACACAGATAGCAGCACAGACCAGACAGAATGCCGGCAATGCCAGCCAGGCCAATTCTCTGGCTAACACCGCCAGTGATGATGCTGATCGCGGTAACAGCCAGATGCAGGCCATGCTTGATGCCATGAACGAAATAAACACTGCTTCGGCAAATATCGCCAAAATCATCAAGGTTATCGATGACATCGCCTTCCAGACCAATATCCTGGCACTGAACGCTGCGGTCGAAGCTGCAAGGGCCGGACAACACGGCAAGGGCTTCGCTGTCGTTGCCGAAGAGGTTAGGAATCTTGCTGCCAGAAGTGCGGAAGCAGCCAAGGAAACAACAGAGTATATTGAAACAACTATCAACAAGGTCACGGGCGGCACAGGCATTGCTAACGAGACTGCTGAATCTATGCAGAAAATCATCGGTGAGATTACACAGGTCGCCGAGCTGGTCAGTCAGATAGCAAATGCTTCTAATGAGCAAGCAAGCGGTATAGCTCAGATCAACCAGGGTATCGATCAGGTTTCGAAGGTAGTTCAGGCGAACTCCGCTACCTCGGAACAGAGCGCTGCAGCCAGCGAAGAGCTGCGTCAGCAGGCACAGTACCTGACAGACAATGTGCGCAGATTCAAACTCTGATAAAACTAAGATTTGCCTAAGTGCAAAATAGAAAACAACAAGAAAAAGGGTCTGACCAAATAGTCAGACCTTTTTCTTGTTCACCTATTCTTATTCTACGGGCAAGGCCTCTCCGAGCCTATCCCTTATTCCTCATTGGCCCATGCGTCCAGCTTCTGATTGATCAGCTCGCGCGTCTTATAAGAAATTTCCGGCAATGATCCGCCAAAAATCTTCTCTGCTGCTTCAAATCCCTTGTCAATTGCTGAGCGAAGTGTTTCCAGCTTGGATTTGTCTCCGCCTGATAGCGCTTTGGCAAACTCAACGATATTGTCACTTACAGCTTCAGCGCTAAGCGGTCCGCCATCTGCGATCGCTGCCGCGGCTTCCGCTCTGGTCTGCTCATCTACAACGATCTCACCATCGAAGCCCTTCAGATCCTGGAAGGTAAGCCCCTGACGCTCAAGCATCTGTCTTACCATTTCTCTTAGCTGGCTGTAGGTCTGTTCACTCTGTTCCTTCAGTCGCTGAATCGTCGA
>JAAYFZ010000314.1 GCA_012727965.1 Clostridiaceae bacterium | reverse complement strand
GATATGAAAAACCTCTTTCTCGCTTTTTGGCATGCAAAAGAAGGGTCAATAAACAAGAACTCACAAATAACATAGTAATGATGCATTGAATAAAGACAAATATTAAAGTTCGAGAAGGGAGTTGAGTAGATGCTGAACAACAAAGTAACTTAGGACCACCACAGAAAAAAACAGCGGCAGGCTCTTCGATGAGAAATATGTAAACGCACTTGAGAAGTGTTTATCAAACACGGTAAAAGGAGGGCTCAGAATATATGGATAAGCCTGAACAAGGTTATATACGAGTTTTGCTGGTGGAGCCATTGATGCCGCCGGTTGAGATGATCATGCCGGCTAAGCTGGAAGCGTTTCAGAAGGTCGTCGGCGGCCTCATAGAAGTCGCGTATCCCTTCGATCGAGACGACTCGATGATTATCATTTGTAATGAGGAAGGTAAGCTTCTCGATCTGCCGCTAAACCGCAGTATCGAGTATGACATTATCGCAGGAACCTTCATCGTTTGCGGCACAGATCCAGAAACAGGCGACTTCGCAAGTCTCACTGATGAACAAATGAAGCAAGCCAAGGAACGATTCGGACCGATTGAGATATTTTCAGTCGAACTGGTTTATGAAGTCGATCAAAAAACAGGCGATATCAAATTCCATCGGCCAGAAGACCGTGGGCGCTAAGATTTTGGTAAACGACTATTAAGGGGGTGATGACTTCTTTTCAAAAAATCAGATTAATCAGGCAAAAGACTTGGACCTGCTGTCTTTTCTCAGATGGTATAAGCCGGATGAGCTCAACTATCTTGGTGGCGGTGAATTTTCCACTGCAACACATGACAGCCTAAAAATATCGAACGGTAAATGGCACTGGTTCTCCAGAGGCATCGGCGGCAGAACTGCACTCGACTATCTGATAAACGTTGAAGGCAAGACTTTCACAGAGGCCATGCATCTGGTGTTGTCAGTGAAAAATCAGCTCTATCTGAGTCCGGAATTCAGTAAACCAAGCAGAGTAAAAATAAACTACGACAAACCAGATAAGCCATTTGATCTTCCAGCGAAGGCAGATGATAACGATCGAGCGATTGCTTACCTTAGAAGTCGCGGAATCAGTATAGACATTATTAAACAATGCATCCGGCAAGGGCTGATCTATCAGGATAAGCTTCACGGCAATGTTGTTTTTGTCGGCAAAGACATTAGCGGCAAGCCAAGAAATGCCATGTTGCGCGGCACTGGCCATGGCAGCAATTTCAAGAAGGACGCACCGGGCAGTAACAAGAATTATTCATTCTCGTATCCCGCAGCAAACCACTCGGACTGTTTGAGAGTATTCGAATCAGCTATTGATCTTCTATCTGATATGACAATCCAGAAACATGAGACAAATACCTGGAGTGATGTTCACAGACTAAGTCTTGGCGGACTATCTGCAAACGCACTGGATCAATACCTGCTGGATCACCCGGAGATCAGGCATATCACCTTATGTCTTGATAACGATAAACCTGGGCTCACAGCAGCTCGCGAACTATCAGCAGAGCTGATCGCTAGAGGCTTCATAGTTAAGGGTGAACTGCCGCTGCAGGGTAAAGACTATAACGAATTTTTATGTAAATACTATGAACCCGAAAGAATAAAAAATTCTTCAATCAAACACAAATCCCAGAAAGCGGAAAGATAAAAACACGGAGGAAATAAACATGTATGAACGACCACTGGCCTATGTCTGCTCACCGCTAAAAGGCGAGATCGAGGCTAATTTGACCAAAGCAAAACAGTATGCAAGAAAGGTGTTCGAGGCTGGCTATGAGCCTTTTGTTCCGCATCTGTATTACACAGGATTTCTTAACGATCGAAAGGCTGAGGAACGCCAGGCCGGCATAGCAATGGGTCTTAACCACCTCAAGAAGTGCCGAATTCTTGTTGTCTGCACTGAT
>JAAYFZ010000313.1 GCA_012727965.1 Clostridiaceae bacterium | reverse complement strand
CAGCTGCCTGACGGTACACGGCGCATCATGGAAATCATTGAAGCAACTGGTGTTGTAAATGGCGAGGTCCAGGCGATATCGCTCTTTCGCTATATGTTTAGTCAAGAGAGTGGTGGCCAACACATACGAGTTGGCGTGATATCAGACGTGTTGGCCAACAACCTGCTTGAAAATGGTGCCGATCCCCAGCAGGTTAAGCGTTATCAGACATTAGTTGCTGAACTGGCTTCATTACCAAGCGATGAAAGGAGGCATGATCAATGAGTCTGGCATATTTCGCGGTTGTGCTAACAACAACGCTTCTTGTCATTGCAGGCCTGTTCATCTTGTTCCGAGTCAAAACAACGGATGTGACAAAAACCCTGTTTTCGTATTTTGGGAAGCGGCGTGAGCGCAGAAAGAGGATCAATAAGCTGACCGGTAAACGTCCTGGTGTCTTCAGAAGAAAGTTCGATGAAGCTCGCTTAATGCTTGACCGTGCCGGCATGGGCGAACAACTCTCAACCTATAAATGGCTGGCCGTCATTCTCGGCCTCGCCGGTCTTATCATCGGACTGCTTCTGGACAACTCGCTGGCAGCGATCGTTCTGGCGGCCGGTCTGGCCTGCTTGCCACTGGTCATCATTCGTGTGCGGACAGCTGATTATATCCGAAGTCTTAACGCCAGTCTTGAAATCGGCATGGGTATTGTGACCAACGCTTATCTGCAATCCGGAGATCTGATTAGTTCGGTAAAAGATAATCTCAGGCTGATGCCAGCACCTTTGGATGGTTTGTTTGGATCGTTTCTGGTGGAGACGCAGTATATAGACGCTAACCTGATTCGGGCGATTGATCTGATGAGAGAAAAAGTCGCTAATCGTTACTGGCGTGACTGGTGCAGTGTTCTGATCCAATGTCAGCATGACAGACAACTGCGTTATGCACTGCCTGGTATTGTTGAGCGTTTGGGTGAGGCAAGACGTATCCAGATGGAAGTTGATACGACCATCCAGAAACACTTTGGTGACTATCTGATCACCGTCCTGATCGTGCTCGGCAGTATCCCGATGATGGGCTTCATGATGCCTGACTGGTATGACATGCTGATGCGGACCACAGCGGGCAAGATTACTTTTGCCGTTATCCTGGGAGCGATCCTGCTGACAGCGATCTGGGTGGCCGGTATCTATCAGCCGATCGATCAGAATAAGGACGGTGACGTATTATGCTGATTATTCTCTTTGCGGTATTAGCCGGCGTTCTTGTTTCGTTTGGTGTCTATATGCTGGCCCAGCAAATACTCTGGCTGCCGCGATCTTCGTCACTCTGTGCGATTCGCCGTCTCTCCGGTAGGAAAAGAAGCTTAAATGATCTCCTGGATAAAATATTGACACCTTTTGCCGATTGGCTTAGTCGGATTCTGCCCATTAGTGACTATAAACATAAGCTGCTGCAGGCAGATCTTGAACGATTAGAACTTGAAATCACACCGCAGCAATATATTGGTAAAAGCATCGCGCAATCTCTTCTGATGAGCTTCATTGGCTTGGCCTTTGTACCCTTAGGTGTGCCGCTGCTCTCACTGCTGATAATGGTGGCTGCGCTACTTGCTTACTTCCGTTCGACACAATCAATCCGGCAAAAGGTCAGCAAGCTCAATAAGGAGATCGAGGCCGAGCTGCCCAGAATGGTTGAGAGCTTGATTTACTCACTCCAGGACAACAGAGATCTGATTAGCTTCTTCGAGCATTATAGAAAAGTATCCGGCCAGGCACTGGCAAAAGAATTGGACCGCCTGATTCTGCTGATGAAGATCGGTAATCACGAGCTTGCACTGCGTCAGTTTGAAGCAAGACTGGCTATCCCGCAGCTGTCAGCACTGGTTTCAATCCTCTGTGGTGTACATCAGGGAGTCGATCAGAAAACAAGTCTGCTAATCCTCGAGCAGGACATCCGAACCAAGCAGCGTGAGACCATGCGGCGCGAGATGGAAAAGCGGCCAGGCCGAATCAAAGCGGCGTCATTTATCCTGACCGTCTTGATGATTCTGATGTTTATGGTACCGCTTATTCTGATGATCCT
>JAAYFZ010000312.1 GCA_012727965.1 Clostridiaceae bacterium | reverse complement strand
CTTGTTAATAAATATGCTGGTGATGGTCTGCGTGTTATCGAGATCTATAAGCATCAGCTGCCGCGTCTGGCCTGGCTGATCACTCAGCTCTCTGCGAGAAATTACCGCTTCATTCTCTATATGGATGATTTGTCGTTTGAAGATTTCGAGACTGATTTCAAACATCTAAAAGCAGTAATCGAGGGTGGTCTTGGAGCTCAACCAGACAATATCCTGATTTATGCTACCTCTAATCGCCGTCATCTGATTAGAGAAACCTGGTCGGACCGCAGCGATGCCGGTAAATCCAGTTCGGATGATATTCATCATTCGGATACAGCCGAGGAGAAGATTTCTCTGGTCAACCGTTTCGGTGTGACGATCTATTTTCCGCGGCCGGATCAGCAGCAATATCTCGAGATCGTGCGTGGGCTGGCAGCACAATATCCTCAGCTTCAGATGCCGGAGGATGCTCTGATGGAGGAGGCCCGACGCTGGGGAATCAGCCTCGGCAATATATCAGGCAGAAGAGCGAGGCAGTTTATAAATTATCTGTTAGGCCAGGCAGAGTCTTCACATCAGTAACATATTTCTGGTGTATAAGCTGTACTGAAAGCGGCAAATGCTGTAGAATAATTGTTCTGAGCATGTTAATACTTATGAAAGTCGGAAGATACACCGCTTTAAGACCGACTTGGCAGTAAATAATTTATAACAGATCCTGGAGGAACAAATGAAATCAATCAAAATCTTATTAGCTATGATGCTTACAATTGCTTTGACAATAGGCCTGATGGCAGGCTGCTCTGACAAGAGTGAGGAAACGACTGCGCCTGGCACAACAGAGAGTTCACCGACCGAAACCACCGGAGCTGATACCGATGGCGAGGATGCCAATGCTATCGGATTCGACTATAGTGAGTCTCTTGACGAGAAGGGCTTCTGGAAGGATGTCACGGCACTGGATCATGTCACCTTGTTCGATTATAAGAAGATCGAGATCGGTGAGGACGTACATGCGATTTCAGATGATGAGCTTAAGCAGCAGATCGATTCACTAGTCAATTCCTATGCCGAGGATGTTAAGGTTGAGGACAGAGCAGTCGTGGATGGCGATACAGTCAATATCGATTATGTCGGCAGTGTAGATGGTGTGGAATTCCAGGGCGGCAATACGCAGGGCAATGGAGCAGACGTAACGATCGGTAAGACCACATACATAGATGATTTTCTGCAGCAGCTGATTGGGCATAAGCCAGGCGAGACCTTCGATGTTGAGGTCACATTCCCTGCTGATTATGGTGTTGAAGAGCTCAATGGCAAGGACGCTGTTTTTGTTACAACGATCAATCATATATTGGAAACAAAAGTGCCTGAGCTGAATGATGAATTCGTTACCAGCAATTTTGCTGAGTCTGAAAGCTGGAAAACAGTTGCCGATCTGAATGAAGGCATCCGTTCTGAAATGCAGAAATCTGCGATCTCGGTTTATCTGCAGGATTATGTGATCGATGCCAGCACTGTATCAAGTGTACCTGAGAGTCTGATCGAGTTTCAGGAGAAGTCCATGCTTGATTATTATCAGGGCTATGCTGCGTCCTATGGTGTTGAACTTGATGAATTCGCCAAGACTTATCTTCAGGTCGAGAACACAGAGGCGCTTCTGGCTGCCAACAGAGAACAGAATGAAGAGATGGCGAAATTTTACCTGATCATTCAGGCAATCGCTGAAGATGCTGAACTTGCTCTGTCAGATGATGATGTTAAGGAATATTTCATTAAGCAGTATTCTGAAGATGATTATTCAGCACTCGTTGAGAATGCCGGTATGCCTTATATGAAAATGATCGTTATTAATCAGAGGGTGCTCGAAGAGCTCCAGGAGAATGTTGTCCTGGCATAAAAAATCGGTTTGTGACCATTTAGCAGGAGGTGGAGAACATTGGCATCCAAAACTAAATGCGCGGCGTTTTTCGATGTTGACGGTACGATCACCCGTGAGGGTTTGATCAGTGAGCTTTTCCGCAAAATGGTCAGATATGAGCTGATCGATGAAACAAAATGGCAGTTTGAGGTCAAGCCGGCTTTTACCAGATGGAACAGGCGTGTCGGCGAGTATGATCATTATTTGCAGAAAATGGTCGATGTCTATCTCGATACTGTGAAAAACATCGATTCCAAGTTGATCAATCATATTGCTCGCAAGGTTGTCGAGCAAAACTACGAACGTGTTTATACTTATACGCGCGATAAACTGCGCTGGCATCATAAGCAAGGCCACAAGGTGATCGCGATCTCAGGTTCGCCGGTTGAGCTGGTACGAGAGATGGCTGAACGCTACGATATGGATGATTATAAGGCGACTGTCTATGAGGTCGGTGAGGATGGTTACTATAGTGGTCATATAATTCCCATGTGGGATTCGCGTAGCAAACGGGCAGCTGTCTTGGAGATGGCCGACAAGTATGATCTCGATCTCGATGCCTGTTTCGCTTATGGCGACACCGCCGGAGACTATACGATGCTTGACATGGTCGGTAACCCATTCGCTATCAATCCCACCAGGGAACTGCTTTCTAAAATCAATGAAAATGGAGAGCTGCGGAGCAGAGTAACGATTATTGTTGAGCGCAAGGATGCGACCTATGAACTTGATGTCAATTGCATCAATCTGATCTGATGATAGAATAGCTTCTATCGACAGCTTGGGGGCGCTTATGGATGGCATAATATGAATGGCAGAAGACGAAACAAATTTCTTCGGAGGGTTTTTATCGTGATACTAATAATATCGACGCTGATGGTGGCGGCCATTTTCGGTGTCGATATTTTTATGCGTTTTTCAACAGCAGATAGCATACATTCTGCTGAAAACATGCCAGCTTCTACCGAGGATTTCGATGCAGCTCTTGTGCTTGGCTGCGGTGTTTACAACAATAGTATGCCTTCGCCGCTTCTGCGTGAACGGCTGGATGCGGTTGTGGAATTATATGAATCGGGCGCGATTGACCGGATTATAATGAGTGGCGATCATGGCCAGCCGGAGTATAATGAAGTCAGGGTGATGAAGAATTACGCAATCGACAAGGGGGTTCCTTCAGAAGCTGTTTTCATGGATCATGCCGGTTTCTCAACTTATGAGAGCGTCTATCGTGCTGATAAAATTTTCGGTGCGAAGCGGCTTGTAATCGTGACCCAGCGTTACCATTTATATCGCGCTCTCTACATAGCGGATACAATGGGACTAGATGCGATCGGCGTGCAAGCTGACCGCGTAAGACTGAGCGGACAGACTGCTCGTGATCTAAGAGAGGTTCTAGCCAGAAATAAAGATTTTGTTTATTGTCTGATCAGGCCGGAGCCAACTTGGCTCGGTGAACCGATTTCTCTTGACGGCAGTGGCGATATAACGAATGATGAAGCAATGGAGCAATAAACAGGCTTAGGCCTTGTAAATAGCAGTCATGATACCAGACACAAACAAATGGAGGCTTATACATGAAGCGATCTGTTGTCAGGTTTATGTCTTTTGCCATTATTTCAATCTTGCTGGCGCTGGCCCTGCTTCCTGCTGCTGGCTGCAAGAAGAGTCTGCTTAATTCTAAGCAGCCTGTTACGCTCTCGATGTGGCACAATTACGGCGGACAGATGAAAAATCTGATGGACGAAATGATCGATGAGTTCAATGCTACGGTTGGGGCTGAGCGAGGCATTATTATTAGCGTGACAGCCATATCGGGCTCAAGTGAGCTTCATGACATGTTGACTGCTGCGGCAGAGGAGTTGCCTGGTGCTTTGCCTTTGCCAGACATTACTACCTCCTATCCCAAGACAGCGGTTTTACTTAAGCAGCATGAGATGCTGGTGGATCTAGATGCGTATTTCGACAAAAATAAACTGGATGAATATGTTCCCGCGTTCATCGACGAGGGTCGTATTGGTGGTGAAGGTCTCTATGTTTTCCCGATCGCAAAATCTACAGAGGTATTATTCGTTAATCAGACTCTGTTTGACCGGTTCGCTGCGGAAAACGAGATCGGTTATGAGGATCTATCGACCTTCGAGGGCATAGCTGCGGCTTCGCTGACCTATCTTGACTGGACAGACAGGCAGACTCCGGACATTCCTGGGGACGGTAAATCATTTTTCATGGCGGACTCATTGTTTAATCAGGCGCTTGTAGGCAGCAAACAGCTGAACGAAAAATTTCTGCTGTTAGAGAATGAAAATAGTGAATATTCTGATGCGAGGCTAAACATTTCCAGTCCTGCTCATTCCAGGATCTGGAATATAAATTATACGCCATCAGTCTGCGGCGGTTTTGCGGCTTTTGATGGTTATAGCTCTGATCTGTTCAAGACAGGTGATCTTGTATGTGCTGTCGGTTCCACTGCCGGCGTTCTCTTCTATCCTGAGG
>JAAYFZ010000311.1 GCA_012727965.1 Clostridiaceae bacterium | reverse complement strand
TTCAGGGCTATTTTTATAGTATGCCTGTTGCGGGTCATGAGATCATCAGACGACTTCAGGATAAACAAGAGGAGGATGCGTAAATGAAAAAAGTCATCGTAGTAGGAGCTGGTGTTGCGGGTTTATCGTCAGCAGTAAGACTGGCCGCTGCTGGTTATGAGATCGAGCTGTTTGAAAAAAATGATATACCCGGGGGCAAGATGCACAGGATCAGCAAGGATGGCTATGAATATGATGTCGGCCCGACCCTTGTTATGATGCCCGATGTATATGAAGATGTATTTCGCTGTGCCGGCAGAGATCCTGCTGATTATATTCCCATGCATCGACTTGAGCCGATGTATTCAGTGTATTTCAATCGTCCAGACCATACTCGTTACGATGTATCCGGTGATCTTGTCAAATTGACGGAAATGCTCGAAGACAAAGGTGCTGAAACAGCTTTGGGCTTCCAGCGTTACCTTGCCGACATCTATGGACGATATCAGGTAGCACTCGATTATTTCATAACCCGGCCGTTCCGCAGTTGGAAGGATATTTATACGCCGAAAATGCTCAATCAAGCACTTAAGTTAAAAACATTCGACAGTGCTGACCATATGATGGCCCGTTATATTAAGGATAAAGATATACAACAAATGCTTAGTTTCCAGACTCTTTATATAGGAGTTTCACCGCAAAACGGACCATCTCTGTACAATATTATTCCTATGATCGAGCTTCTCTATGGTGTCTGGTACATCAAGGGTGGTATGCACACAATGGCAAAAGCCATGGCTGGACTCATTGAGGAGCTTAATGGCAAAATCCACTACAATTCCACTGTTGATGAAATCGTGATTGAAAATGGGCGTGCTGTCGGAGTGAAGGTTAACGGGACACTTCATCAGGCAGATGCTGTAATTTCAAATGTCGATTTCCCGCATACGATCAAACATCTTATCAAGGATAATAAGGCAAAAGGCAAGTATACAGATGAGAAGATTGACAAGATGGACTATTCCTGTTCATGTCTGATTTTCTATTGGGGAATGGACAAAAAGTACGAAGATCTTGAGACTCATACCTTCATAATCGCCGAGGATCTTGATAAAAATCTATCAAGTATATTTGACGGCAGCTATATCGAAGACGCATCGATTTATTTGAGTATACCCTCACGAGGAGATTCAGATCTAGCACCTGGAGGCAAAGATGGTTTCTATGTATTAATGCCGGTGTCTGAACTGGCGACGGCTAAGTATGAGTACAATTCTGAGACAATCGAGAAGTACCGCAAACAGGCCATAAGCAAAGTTTCACGTCTGCCTGGCTGTGCCAATATAGAAAATGAAATCGTCAGCGAGTCGGTTATGACTCCAATTGATTTCCGAGATAAATTCTCTGCCTACAATGGCGCAACCTTCGGTCTTCAGCCAACGCTTAGACAGAGTAATCACTGGCGCCCGCAGGCCAAGTCCAAGGCATGTGAAGGGCTGTATTTTGCCGGAAGCAGCATTCACCCGGGAGCTGGAGTGCCGATCGTTCTCCAAAGCGGAAAAATCGCGGCAGAAGAACTACGCCGTGATGTGACTGAGGATAGTTTCAAATAATAATACAAGACTGAATATCAGCGCCTAAGCATGGAGCTGTCGTTTATGATCATAGAACTATAGAGAAATAGAACATCTGCACCTGGCGTGAATTCTATCAGGTTATACAGCGAAGAAGCAGACACATATCTCAGATCGATCAAGACGATTTCATCATAATATGCTAAAAGAAGCGGAGCCAGACTACTGCCAAAAGAATCCCTGAATAAATATAATTTATTATGGGTTTCCGATCTCTCCGGCTTGGAGGTGATAGTGAGCAGTGGTCTGGCTCCATTCAGATAAAGGTCGTAAGCATCAGGTCGCTGCAGAGCATCTATCTCATATACTCCATGCAAACTGCCATCGTAATGATCAAAAACCTTTGCTTCTTCTACTTGTGTGTTGCTTAACCAAGTCAGTTTGTCAGCTTGGTTGCCGATTGCCCAACGCCCATGCCAGGCTCCGTGGAAAGGGCTGTAATCATGAATCTCATATTGTGGCAGCTCACCATTTCTGAAATTACCCATCTCCATCGCCAACACAGCAGCTAATTCAGTTAGCTTTGATTGATCCCAATGAAGATCAGTCTTGTAATAATGCTCCACAGATAACTCGGATGTAATGTCAATGAGTTTGCTTTTCTCTGTACTGTTTTTCATTATCTCTAGTATTCTGCCATGATCAAAACGAGGGGAGATGTTTGGATCAGGGAGATAAAAATTCTTATCCGGAATGATCGCATAATAGCTGTTGAGTTCTGATAATGATCCGACGCTTAGCATACTGATAAGTTCTGCTGCTTGTTTTACCTGATCGCTTTTCAGCGGGAATTCAGTTTTGTACAGGCCGCCATTTTGATAAAAAACACCGTTATGATCCATCATCTGTAGAAGATAAATATTAGTTGATGCCGTGATTTTTCTATAGAGATCACGTAAAGGGAAATGATCGAGCAGATAGGTTTCTACTGCTTCTGACAGCTCTGCGTTTTTAACCAATTTAAGATCAAGGTCTGGTTTGACTGCCAGTGATCTTCTCTCTGAATAGGAGTACTGCTGATCTTCGATTAGTATATGCAATAGTGACATGCTAATGACAAAGGCGCAAAACAGCCCGATTAGCAGAATATGTACAATTGATAATATCTTTGAATATAATTTACTCATAAACCACTATTCTTTCAATAAATGTAAAAATAAGAGACAACATAACATGCTAGAAACGGAAATATATGAATGGATTAAATGAACCATCTACGATTCCAGCTGTTGATAATACCAGTAGGGTCAGCATATAAATTGGTGCTGCCAGATCAACAATAATTGAGAGATTAAGCTTCCTTATAAAGCTATTTTCAATATTGTAATTACGAACATAATTGATGACTTTTGCCGGTATTGGTGTGGCAGCTATAATCCCTATAACGATTGGCAGAAGGTAACTGCGAAGATAATATATAGTGATGCTGTCATACAGCTTCAGGTTTGAACCTGGCAGCATATTTTTAAGCATAAAAAATGCTTCATCTGCATTTGACGAGTAGAAGATGCTGAAGCTTAGCAGCACGAAAAAAATCGTCCGTAGATGTTTGATTGCTTTTGGCAGCTTAATACGATCTATCCTTATCAGCTTTTCTGCTGCTAGCAGAATTGCAAAATAACCTCCCCATAAAACAAAATTCCATTTTGCCCCATGCCAGAGTCCAGTTAGAAGCCAGACGATCATGATATTAATTAACAGTCGAATTTTGCTGCAGCGTGAACCACCAAGGGGTATATAGACATAGTCGCGAAACCAACTGCCAAGAGAGATATGCCAGCGTCTCCAAAAATCTGAAATACTGATCGCAGTTAGTGGATAGCGGAAGTTCTCTGGAAAATGGAAGCCGAACATGCGGCCAAGTCCGATTGCCATATCGCTATAACCGGAGAAATCGAAATAAATCTGGAGCATGAAAGCAGCGCTGATTAACCACATAGTCAGAACGGACATAGTACTATTTAATTCTAGCAAACCAACTAGTTTGCCGAAGCTGTTTGCAAGGAGAACCTTTTTTGCCAGCCCGAAAGTGAAACGAAGTATACCCTCTGAAATTGAAGCTGCAAGCGATTTTGAAGTATACTGATTCATAGTTTCATTTTCAGACGAAGAAGTAGTTTTCCTGATCGGATAACCATCACGATATGTTAATTGGCTGGCGATATCACTATATCTGACAATTGGCCCCGCGATTAGCTGCGGGAAGAAGGTAATATATGTCGCAAAACTGATTAAGTTTTTCTGCGCTCTGAATCGTCCGCGATAAACATCGATCGTGTATGAGATGATCTGAAAAGTGTAAAAACTAATACCAATCGGCAGAGCTATATTCAGAAGACCAAGCCTGCTTCCAGTCAGAGCGTTAATGTTCACAATCATAAAATCGCTATACTTAAAATACAATAACATTCCAAGACTAATAATAATTGAAGAGCTGAGCAATAGTTTTGCATATTGCCCAGCTCTTTTTTTCTCAATCAAGATGCCGTGGATATAGCCAGATAAACATGAAACTATCATGATAACGATATAAGCAGGCTCACCCCAGGTGTAAAATAGTAAACTTGCCGCAAGTAAAACCATGTTTCTTGTTTTTGCCGGCATCAGGTAATAGAGTAGTAGTACCACCGGCAAGAAGAAAAACAGGAAGCTAACGCTGGAGAAAACCATTTATGAAGCAAAAGCCTTGAAAGCATCCATTATAGCCTGTGCATTGTCATCACTCATAACCAGCATAACAACGTCGCCTACATTGTCCACAAGTACATTTTTCTCATCAACGCCGACACAGATCCATTTATTTGGATTGGCACTGTCTTTCATTTCAGTCTTCAGTGCTTCAATATCCTGATCTTCATTTGCTCTGATCAGGCAGAGAGCATAAGCTGAAGGCATCATCATCGGCTCAGAAATAATAGCTTCTTTGAAAACTATGCCTTTTTTGCCAAGGTGATATTCTTCATTTTCATCATTTATCTCATTCGTCAGAAGCCCTTCCTCTGTCCATTGACGGAAA
Source organism: Clostridiaceae bacterium (assembly GCA_012727965.1). Lineage (GTDB taxonomy): Bacteria > Bacillota > Clostridia > Saccharofermentanales > UBA5734 > JAAYFZ01. Next base: position 6,833 of record JAAYFZ010000311.1, on the reverse strand, counting down.
TCATCACTAAGTTCAGCCTTCTCGTAAATCTGTTTGAGAATATCCTCAAGTGAGCCCTCAAGCTTGCCGGATTTCTTGTCATCGTCCTTACCTGCACAGCCTGCGGCAGATAATGCCAAAGCAAATGTAAGCATAATAGCAGTGATAGTTAGTAGTAATTTTTTCATTAAGTGTTCCTCCATCTGTTTTATCTTAGCCTTAGACGCTAGAAGCAGATGGAAAGTTCCATTGTATTTTATAAATTATCTGTATCAAGAATAATGGTGAAGGGACCGTCGTTTATCAATTCGATCTGCATGTCAGCACCGAATTCTCCGGTTTCAACTTGTTCAAGACTAGTTCGTGCAAGTTCAACAAAATATTCATACAAATCATTGCCATGCTCAGGTGAAGCAGATTCGATAAATGAAGGTCGATTCCCTTTGCGGCAGTTTGCATATAGCGTAAACTGTGAAACGATCAGAACACCACCACTTACTGCAGATAGGTTTAGGTTCGTTTTTCCATCGCTGTCAGCAAATATGCGCAGATTAAATATTTTTTGCCAGAGTTTTTCTGCTTGTGAACAAGTATCATCATGCCCGACTCCGAGTAATATGACATAACCTTGACTTATTGAGCGTTCTTCACTTCCGTTTATTGTTACTGTTGCCGACAATACTCTCTGAATAACTGCACGCATACTGCGACCTCCCAATAGAAATTATTTTCTACAATTTTATCATATCCATTTGATTGAAAACTTGATTGTGACTCTAGCCACAGACTTATGTTGTTGTTACTGAGATAATTAACTATAATAATTATATGCACATGAAGAAAAAAGTAAAATGTGGAGGTATGTGTTATGGCAATAGGGTGGACCCCGGATCTCTCTGTAGGTGTTGAAAGAATCGATGATCAGCATAAAATCTGGTTTGACAAAGCTAATCAATTATTTGAGGCTGGCAAGCAAGGCAAATCAAGAGAATATATTGTTCAGATGCTCGATTTTCTTGATGACTATACGAAGCAGCACTTCAAGGATGAAGAGAAATATATGAACAGTATCAAGTATCCTCAAATCGATGCTCAGCAGAAGATGCATGCCAGCTTCATCGAAGAACTTGATAAGCTGCGCAAGGAATATGATGCCTCAGGAGGCAATGTGTCGCTGATTATAAATGCCAATCAAATGATCATCAATTGGCTGACAAATCATATATCTTCAATGGATAAGAAAATTGGAGCATATGCGAAAACGCTCTGATTATCTATAGTCTACGTAAGGCAAGAGAGCAGCGGCTGCAGCAGAGCAGTGCTGCTCTTTTTGAGAGCCCGTTCACAATCTGTTCATAATTATATGCGATTAAGTTCATTGCAGGCAGACCGGTCCGATAGTATAATCTGTTTTTGTCCGACCGACCGGTCGGTCGGAAGGAAGGCGCGAATAATAATGTGCGTCTTGCCTTAAAACTGCAGGAGGAATATAAATGCTTTCAAAATTCAGTGTGCGTAAACCATATACAGTACTTGTAGCGGTCATAATGATCATAGTTCTGGGGATTGTGTCTTTTTCCAGGATGACTACTGATTTGCTGCCGACGATTGAGCTCCCTTATGTAATTGTATCAACAGCTTATCCCGGTGCGAGTCCGGAGAGAGTAGAACAAACTGTTACCAGGCCTCTTGAGGCTGTGCTCGGTACTGCCAGCGGGCTTAAGAATATAAGCTCGGTTTCCAATGAGCATTCGAGTATGATCATTCTCGAGTATGAACAGAGTACTAATATGGATAGTGCTATGATCGAGCTCTCAGGCAGCATTGACATGATATCTGCGCAGATGGCAGATGAAGTCGGAACACCGATGATGCTGAGGATCAATGCTGATATGCTGCCGATCATGGTTGCGAGCGTGGATCGCGAAGGCCTGAATATTGATGAAATTTCCAAATTTGCAGAAGATACTGTCATTCCTTCATTTGAGAGGCTTGAAGGTGTTGCTACTGTCAGTGCTGAAGGCTTATTGGAAAAGCAGCTGGAAATTCGCCTTAATAATGATGGTATAGATAAGATCAACCGACAGGTCAGGGCAGAGCTGCAGAAAACATTTGATGAGAAACGCGCAGAGATTGAAGATGCCAGAGCAAAACTAGAAGACGGTCAGCTGGCTCTTGATACAGAAGGACCACAGCAGAAGGATGAGCTGGCCAGAGCAACAGTTGAAGTCAGCAATGCCATCGCAAGTCTGAATGGACTAATAGCGGAAGAAGCGCTGCTAAATGCTCAGGAACAGGCTTTTGTCCAGGAGAAGACTGCGCTTAAACAGGTAGTGGACCTGGATACAATGCTTAGCCAGGTTTTCCCTGATGGTGTGTCAGCACTGAGCCCGGATCAATTTGCAGCTGTTATGCAGCAGATGTCCGCAAATCTGCCGCCGGAGCTTGCAGGCATGACACAGGAGCAAATCGCTCAGATAAACAGTCAGGCCGACACAGCTATGAGCCGTCTGGCTGCAATCGAAACAGAGCTGCAGAATATTAATGTTCGCAAAATGACGCTGTCAGCAATGATGCCACAGCTCGAACAGGGCTTAAATGAGGCCAAGGCAGGTTATACGCAGCTTGAATCTGGCAAAATGACGGCTGCGACAGAACTTGCGAAAGCTCAAGTACAGCTGGAAAATGGTCAGGCAGAACTTGAAAAGGGTCTGACAGAGTTCGACAAGGCAGAAGAGGATGCACTGGATGCGGCTGATCTGCGCAATATCATAACCGAAGAAATGATAAAAGGAATAATTGCTGCTCAGAATTTCAGTATGCCTGCCGGTTATATCAGTGAGGGACAGGAGCAGCATCTGGTAAAAGTCGGTGACAACTTCGCTTCATTGGAAGAACTTGAACAGCTGGTTTTGATGGAAATCGAGCCGGTTGGAGATGTTAAACTAACTGATATCGCCAATATTGAGATTACTGATAACTCTGATGAGATGTACGCGAAGGTAAACGGCAATACAGGCATTCTGATTAGTTTCCAGAAACAGAGCACAGCCTCAACGGCAGAAGTCGCTAATGCAATTAGTGCTCAAATTGAAAAACTTGAACAAGAATACGAAGGTCTTAGTATTACTCCTTTGATGAATCAGGGCGATTATATCAATATGATAACCGGCAGTGTGCTGCAGAATCTATTATTGGGCGGCGCTCTGGCTATATTGGTACTGCTTTTGTTCCTGCGTGATATTCGTCCGACTGTTGTTATTGCTTTCAGCATACCTATCAGCTTGATGTTTGCTGTCACGATGATGTTCTTCAGTAATGTCACACTTAACATTATTTCGCTATCCGGTCTGGCGCTTGGTGTCGGTATGCTTGTCGACAACAGTATTGTTGTTATCGAGAATATTTATCGACTGAGGCATAAGGGATATTCAGCATCCAAAGCCGCAATCGAGGGTGCAAAACAGGTCTCCGGCGCGATTTTTGCTTCGACACTTACAACTATCTGCGTTTTCCTGCCGATAGTATTTACCGAGGGCTTGTCGCGTCAGCTCTTTACCGATATGGGTCTTACGATCGGCTTCAGCTTAATTGCCAGCTTGATCATAGCTTTGACATTGGTTCCGGCCATGGGCGCTACAGCTCTCAAATCTGTCAGAGAGAAAGAGCATCATTGGTTTGATATAGTTAATCGCGGCTATGAGAAGCTGCTGCGCGTAGCATTGCACCGCAAGGCAATTGTTCTTACTATTGTCACAGCACTTCTGGCCTTCAGCATATATGGTGTAACTATTATGGGAACAGCATTTATGGCTGATATGGATTCGCCTCAGATGAGTGCCAGTATGACGATGCCACAGGGCTCAAGCAGGGAAGATACTTATGCGATGAACGATCTTATTTCGTCGCGCATAATTGAGATTGAGGCAGTGGAAACAGTCGGCGCCATGGCTGGCGGCGGTACTGCAGGTTTCATGGGCGGCGGTGGAGATGGTACTAGTTTTTACATTATGCTGCGTGAGGATAGATCGCTTACGAATAAGGATGTTGAACGTCTGATCTATGAGAAAACCGCTGATCTCGATGTCGAGATGTCAGTAACTGCGTCTAATATGGATATGTCAGCTCTCGGTGGCAGTGGTATAGCTGTCAATGTCAGAGGCAATGATTTAGACGAAATGGCTGAAATTGCCCGTGATGTCGCTGATATAATGCGAGGAGTCGAGGGCACTGCCAAGGTCACTACAGGTCTTGAGGACTCAGGACGAGAAACTAGAGTTATAGTAGACAAGGCCGCTGCTATGCGAGAAGGCCTGACTGTTGCTCAGATCTTCGGCGATCTCAGCAAGAAACTGACAGCTCAGTCACAGGCGACTGTTCTTAACACAGAGCAGGAGGAATATCCTGTTGTCATGATAAATACCGGTCGATTAAGTATTACTCGAGAAAACCTTGCTGATTTTGAATTTAATATCAAGAAACAGGATGGTACAGAAGAAGTTGTTAAGCTGCAGGATATAGCCGAAATAACAGAAGCTGAGAGTCTCAAGTCGATTAGGCGAAGTGGTCAGTCGCGCTATATGACGGTCAATGCAGAAGTTGCAGATGGTTATAATATTGGACTGGTCAGCCGCGAATTTGATGATAAGATGGCTGAATATGAGGTGCCGGCTGGTTTTGAGCTTGAAATAACAGGCGAGAATGAGAGCATACAGGATGCAATGGGTGATCTGGTTCTAATGATTGCTCTGGCTGTCATCTTCATCTACCTGATCATGGTCGCGCAGTTTCAGGACCTTCTGTCACCCTTTATAGTACTGTTCACATTGCCTTTGGCTTTTACCGGTGGTTTATTATTGTTGTGGGTCAGCGGCATGGAGCTCTCAGTCATCGCTATACTGGGATTCCTGGTGCTTGCGGGAATCGTTGTTAATAACGGTATCGTTTTTGTCAGCTATGTAAATCAGCTGCGCGAGGAAGGTATGGAGCAAAAAGAAGCATTGGTAACAGCAGGTACAACGAGAATAAGGCCTATACTTATGACAGCTCTTACTACGATCCTGGCTATGAGCACTATGGCACTTGGATTAGGCAGCGGTGCCGAGATGATGCAGCCAATGGCTGTTGTCACTATCGGTGGACTTACATATGCTACATTGCTTACTCTGTTGGTTGTTCCTGTGCTCTACGATCTTTTTCACAGGAGGGCAAAAAGCAGACGTTTCCTGGCTGTTGATTCGGTAGAGGAAACAGAGGTGGAGCCAAGGTGAGGACGAATGAAAAATACTCGGAAAAGGAAATCGCGATTTTCAACGGGATCGTGGAGTTGCTTGACCAAGGCAGACAGATCCATGACCTCAAGGTCTCCGATATATCAGCTGCCGCTGGCATTGGCAAAAGCACCGCCTATGAATATTTTTCCAGCAAGGAGGATATTCTTAGGCAGGCAACACGCTATCATGTAATAAGAGAATATGAGGCTCTTAGTTCTTTTGTAACGGGGCATAAGAGCTTCATTGAATTGCTTGAACAGGCGCTCGACTACATTGTTGATATGCTGGGCAATCGATTTCCCAGCCTGCTGATAATGTTTATGAGTCTCGATTCAAGTGAGGTTGAGCTGCTTATTTCAGAAGACTGTGAGCTGATAAGCGAGCTTCAGTCAGGTGTGAATCAATTGTTTGAGACTGTAAGGCTGGCAGGTCTGCGCGATGGACTAATAAATAAATCCATCGACGCGGATGACAGTCGCTTCGTTATCTCAGGCATGTTGTCAGCATTCTTCCAGGAAATCAGATTTTTATTTCTCCATGACAAGAATAATGAACAGAAAATGCGCCAATGCCGTGAACGCACTATACGATTGATGCTGAAAACGTTAAAATAGACAGGTCAGAAACATAAGCGAGTCAGTTGATTTGTTTATTGCAATTTGCCTGACGAAGTTTTGAGACGTCAGTGAGGGCAGATATATTGGAACAGAAAAAACGCATCATCAACAAAGAAGCTGCGGCAGAGGAATTTGGTCGTCATCGCAAGGTGATTTTTGATTTTATTCTCTTCGCAGTTATTGCAATTATCCTTTATCTCATTCGCGGGAATATCGCACAAGTTATTGCACCATTTATCTATGCGCTGGTACTGGCATATTTGTTTGATCCGCTGATCAAGCTGCTAGAACGCAGAAAAGTGCGCAGAATATTCGGTATAATCCTGATGTTTCTAGGAATCATTGGAATTTTGACACTTCTGCTCGCGCTTTTTATTCCGCGGCTGATAAGAGATGCCTCGGGACTTGCAGAGGATATCCCGAATGTGATTAATTTTGTGATCAAGAAAGCAGAAGAAATCAGAGATGGCCGCCTCAGTATCATTCCTGAGCCCGTTCTCAGCTGGATAGATATAGACAAAGAGTTGGCAAATCTGGCAGACCTGATCAAAAATGCCTTGGGCGACTTCTCCGGCTGGCTTCTAGCTTCGAGCAGTAAACTGCTTGATCTTATAATGACACCGATCATTACATTCTATTATCTCAAGGACAAAGACCGCCTGGTCAAGACTCTGATGCGGCCTTTTGCAGGTACTGCCAGGGCTGATCTCACTAGATTTGCGGGAGAGGTGGACAAGGTTCTTGGCAGCTTCATCCGCGGTCAGCTTTTGGTTGCTGCTTTTGTTGGTATATTAACTGGCATTGGCTGTGCAGTAATTGGTGTTCCTCATGCGTTGACGATCGGGCTGGTGGCCGGATTTACAAATATTATTCCTTACTTCGGTCCATGGATCGGCGGCATACTGCCCGTAATTTTAGCACTGATGGACAAACCTATCTCCGCTCTGTGGGTCATAATCCAATA
>JAAYFZ010000026.1 GCA_012727965.1 Clostridiaceae bacterium | reverse complement strand
TACGCTCATGGTTCTCGACATGTGGAATCGTTAGTTTATGTATATTCTCAGGCAGAGAGCCCGCGACCAGAGGTCTGATCTGATCTCTGGCGAAGAGGGCATTTGTCTCTACCACTGCACTTGCGGGCAAATTGGCGATTTGCTTATTTGTGTTCGGAATATTGACATTGCTGATCGTCTGCTGTAATCCGCAGATTGCTTTTATCAGTTGCACACCTTCTTCACCTGTTGGTTCAAGCTTGATTTCATCCTCACCGCTGATCAGCCTTGCAGAACGTTCAAGACGTTGTTTCATATCGTTTTTTCGCCAATCAACAGTTGTCAGTCCGAAATCCCAGGATTCAACTGTCTCAGGATCTTTTAAATATTCGTTACCAGGCAGGAATTCGACCAGATGTCGGTCACCGGCAGCAGCAATCAGGCCATATCTTCTGAACATATCAAATTTGACACGGTGGAGACTGCAGAAACTGGCATTCATCCAATTAGCATCAGCCTCATAATAACCTTCATCGAAACGCTTATCGATGTATTCCTGATAGATCGGGAAGAGATCATATCCCTTATAACTGGCATGATCAAACCAGGTGAAATGATTGATGCCCAGAACATTGACAAGAATATCGCGCCAGTCTATTTTTTCCACACCTAGTTTCTCCGCCATGATGCCGGCCAGAACTCGCTGCGTACCAAGAACCTCATGGCAACAGCCGAAGGCTTTGATCTGAGGGAATACTGTATATAGAGTCTTCACACACAGTGTCATCGGATTTGTATAATTTATCACCCAGGCATCAGGACAATACTTGCGGATCGCCTTGGCAAATTCTACATATACCGGAATTGTGCGCATTGCTCTGATCATACCACCCGGTCCGGCGGTGTCACCAACAGACTGATATATTCCAAGCCGCTCGGGCATATGAACATCAACGTCCATGGCATCGAATGTATTTGTAAGCGTAGATATAACAACGAAATCAGCACCATCCAGTGCTTCCGCCAATGTATCTATGCTTTTATATTCCCATTTACCGACAGCTTCAGTCTGCTGACTTACCTTATTGCCGATGATCTCATTGTTCTTAGAAGCCGCGTGATCAATGTCATATAGACGAATAGTACCGCCAAGCGCAGGCTCCAATGCCAGATCTGTCATAAAAGTCCAGGCCCAGCCGCGGCTACCGCCGCCTATATAGGCGATTTGAATATCAGATGCTTTGTCATTTACGTATTTCATGATTCTTGCTCCTTAAATCATGGTAAAAGAATTGCCATGCTTAGTTGAATTTAAGATATACGGATAGAGCCAATATCTGCCTTCTCTTCATAGGCATAAATATTAAGCAGCTGCCCGGTTATATCCGTCTCAATTCTCAGCCCGCTTTCTGAACTGAAGATTTCTTTGCCGTCAATAAATGCAGCAGCTTTGTTTTTCTGTCGCTCTATCTTATAAACATGTTCGCCCCAGACCTGCTCATATGAGCTGTCAGGTCCGGTTACAGTGCCCCAAATCAATTTATCTCTGTCAATATGGACACCATACATACGGGAAATATATTCCATAACCGAGAGCATCGCAGGGCCATAGGCATCCTGCTCACCCTCAAGAGAAACAAGTGAAGGCTTCATGGTAAAAGGATCGTACTGCTGAACAAATCTGCACTCAGGTCCAATCGCTGTGAACAGCTTGCTGCCAAGCTTAGGGATCAGATCATAGAAGCCATAGTTTTCAAAAGCACGAATTGCTCTTTGATAGGTCAGAGCCTCTGCCTGGCCACTCCAGTTATTTGTCGTTACATTTCTAAATAGCGGATCGTTGACCGCGACTGATGGCAGGGGCATTTCTGTCCAGAATTCCTCCGGATTCAGCAGATGCTCAGTGACGAAGCGTCTGGCCATACCCGGTGAAATGCTGCGCCAATACATTGTTCGCAGTGTATTGTGGATCAATACAGGCATCACCTGATGATTTTTATCTCTGTCGAAACATGCCCCTCTGACGTCATCCCAGAGATAACTGCTGATTTTCTGTTTAACTTCATTAGCTGCTATGGTCCAGCGCTTAACTTCATCAGCCCTACCTAATATCCTGCTGATTTCAGCCAATGTATCGCGAGCAGAGAAGGAATAACTCATTACATCCATCGATGCCATAGGGACATACTGACGATCCGTTGGCGGAAACTCTTCCGTCCAGGCATCAGGAGCGTCGCCATAACGCATAGCATGATCTTCGCCTGTATCATATTTACACCAGGCTTCAAGGCATCCGTCGCCATCCGAATCTCTTACACTCCAGAGATAAGAATCAAACTTCTCAAGGGTCGTATGTAATTGCAGCAGATAATCTTCGCTGTGACCAGTAAGATAATACATATCAAGTGCTGGAGACGGGAAACAGAAACCCTGAAATTTATTGAACTGCGGCACGACCTGATCATCTATCACGGTTATGCTGCCAGGAATTCTGCCATCTGCACGCTGCTGTTCCATAAACATCAGCTGATTATTGAGAGCGACCTCTAGATTGCGTTTGGCATACATGGCCCCGCCCATCGGCTGAGTTTCCAGCCAGATCTTCTCATAGCCTCCGCCCTCAACAAGCACAGGCCGACCTCCGAAGAGCCTTATATTTTGTCTGCACTTGTTTTCAGCTGAATCCATCAGAGCTTGAAGCTGCTGATCTGAACACTGAAAATCTACTCTTGTTTGTTCCATTCTTACTCCTTGATCGAAATTATTATGAACTTAAACAATCCTTAAATAACCTCGAAACTATCAAAATCCGCATAAATTCCTAAACCGGTCATATCATGAACATACATACCAAATTGTGCGCCAGTGAAGCCCCTGCAATGCTCGTCTGTCAGCAGACTTAGAGGCTGTATTTCACCAATAATTTGCCATTCTGAGCTCTCAGACCGCCAGCCGAATTCAACAGTGCCGCACTCTGAAGCGACTGCTATGAGTTCAAGTTTGCCCTCGGGGACCAAAACAGGCTTAGTGAGATCAGTAATGCTGCCGCCGTCACTTCTTAGAAGTACTAGTATTGCTCGATCTGCTTCATCCACCGTCTTGCACAGCAAATAGTAATTCAGAGCATCATACACATATGCCAAACCGGCCATCTGTTCTGGATATTCCGGGGCAAATTCCATTACCGTCTGTGCAGAGGCATTCATTTTTTGTTGTCTCAGAGCTACAAGCGAAACATCGTGGAGTGAATTAAGCGATTCCTGTCCCTTGAGCCTCAGCCAGCCGGGACGGGAGCTAAGATCAGCGAAGCCTGTGGCCGGAATGCGCGGGAAATCATATTGCACATTAAGTTGACTGCAGTCGAAATCATCACTGAACTTATTGTCTATAGCTGTTGTTTTCTTAATTCCCGCAGGAAGTGACGTTGTCAGGCGAGCTTGATTACCACCACCGACTAGTCTGAGCCATCCGTTCTGCCATTCCATTTTCTGCAAGGCTGTTTCACGGCCGAGCACACAACCATTAGCTGCCTCAGATGGACGGGCACACAGATGAGCCATATACCATTCCCCGTTTTGAGTCTCCACTATATCGGCATGTCCACATTTTTGTAGTGCTAATGGATCAGCACTATTTGATGTCAAAACAGGATTTTCAGGATCGATCTCGTAAGGACCCCAAATGTTTTTTGAACGGGCCATCGTAACGCAGTGTTCATAGCCTGTCCCTCCCTCTGCAACGATCAGATAATACCAATCGCCGATATGGTAAATATGAGGACCTTCGGTATAACCAAACTTCGTACCATCAAATATTTTTTTGCGTTCACCCTTGAGCTCACCAGTCTCAGGATCATATTCCTGGACCAGAATTCCCTTGAATCCATTAATCATATTCACGAGATACTTCTTGCCGTCATGATCATGAAACAGAGATGGATCGAAACCGATGCTGTTGAGATAAACAGGCTCTGACCATTCGCCGCGGATATTTTGTGTGCGAATAACATAGTTATGTGTATTGTAAAATCTACCTTTTTTGGTTTTTACATCAGTGTAGACCAGATAATACCAGGTCCCGTCATAACTCAGACAGGGTGCCCAGATGCCTCCACTGGTAGGATCTCCTCGCAGATCAGCTTGGGAAGTCCTCTGAATTGGACTCGGAAGCTGTTCCCAGTTTGCCAGGTCAGTTGAATGAAACAACCTTACACCTGGCCACCACTCGAAGGTAGAGGTCGCGATATAATAATCATCGCCAGCTCTGATTATACTTGGATCAGGGCAGAAACCTCGCAGTACCGGGTTTTGTATCATAGTCATCTGATCAGCCTTTCAATCCGCTTGTACCAATTCCTGTAACTAGATAGCGATTGAAGAACAGGAATATTAGGAATACTGGAATCAATGACAGTGTCGACATGGCAAACATCGCTCCAAAATCAGTTGTCGAAGCGGCATCAGCAAACTGCTTGATCGCAATCGAAACTGTATAGGTCTGCGGTTTACTCAGATAGAGCAATGGACCTAGGAAATCATCCCATTTCCAGTAGAACTGAATGATAACTGTAGTAACTATCGATGACTTAAGCAAAGGCAGAATTATTTTTGAGAAAATCGTATATTTGCTGCAGCCGTCGATCGTTGCCGCTTCATCAAGTTCACGCGGTATTCCCTTCATAAATTGCATCATCTGATAGATGAAAAAGGCTTGACCGCAGAAGTATGGCAAAATCAGAGGAACATATCCTGGTACAAGTCCAAGCTTATGATAAATCAGATACTGAGGTATCATTATGACCTGACCTGGCAGCATCATCGTAGCCAACATGCAAGAGAACCAGAACTTGCTGCCACGAAACTTAATTCTGGACAGTGAGTAGGCTACAAGAGCCGAACTAACTACTGTACCGAAGGTAGCCGTTACTGTGATGAAAATTGAATTTGCGAAGAATGTTTTAAAAGTAATTTTACCAAATCCGCTCCAGCCAGTTGAATAATTTTCCAATTTGAAGGTTTCCGGAATAAGGCTTAAGCTGCCGCGTAGGATCTCGCCATTATCTTTGAATGATCCTGCGATCATCCAGAGAACGGGATAAATCATCATGAATCCCAGCAGCAGGACGAAGCCATGATAAACAGTTTTATTGAAGAATCTCTTGTTTTTCACTTATGCTTCTCCTCCTTAATCGCCAGATTCACTGAATACCCAGAGCTTGGAGCTCTTGAATATTACCATGGTTACCAGACTCATAACGATCAACATGATCCAGGACATGGCACTGGCATAGCCCATATTGTTGTATTTGAAAGCTTGATTATAAACGTAGAGGCCATAGAGCATCGTGCTATTGTTCGGTCCACCACCTGTGATGATAAGAGCTTGTGTAAATGACATGAAAGCCGCAATTGTCTGCATGACAAGATTGTACTGGATTATTGGCGAAAGACATGGCAGAGTAATGCGGAAGAAACTTTGATAACCCTTAGCACCATCGATCTTGGCCGCTTCATAATATGTCGTTGGAATTTCCTTGAGGCCGGCAGCGAAGATGATCATTGACGAGCCGAACTGCCAGACAGAGAGAAGAATAAGCGGATAGATGGCCAGATTCTGATCGCCAAACCAGTTGATCGTAGGCAATCCAATATTATCCAAAACAGTATTAAACAAGCCGCGACGGGCGAATAGCTGCTTCCAGACCAGCGCAACCGCTACACTACCGCCTACTAGCGAGGGAATATAGTAGAGCGACCGATAAAGCGTGACCAGCTTGCTTTTTCTGGTAAGCAGGAAGGCGATCATAAGTGAGAAGGACAGCTTGAGAGGAACCGAGACCACAACATACTGGAGTGTTTTGAGCAATGATTTGAAGAAAACCTCATCCTTGAAAATATTGACGAAATTTACAAAACCGATCCACTCTGCTGTCTTGGTACCAAGCGAATAGTCGGTAAAAGAATAGTAGAATGAGAAAACAATTGGTATCAAGGAAAATGAGATAAATCCAAAAATAAATGGCAGAGCGAAAATATGTCCTACCGTATTATCATTGTAGATCAGAGACCTCATTCTTCCGTTTTTTATAGCTGCACCTTTCACGATAACTCTCCCTTTTTAGTATGGGCACACCCCCGTATTGGAGATGTGCCCACGCTTAAGTCTTATTGTGTGCACAGATTACATTTTATTAGAAAATCGAAGATGCATCATCATAAGTTTTCTGTGCTGCTTCTTCAGCAGTGATTTCACCAAACGTGACCTGCTGAATGTAGTTGAGGTAATTATCCTGTACCAGATCCTGTCCATCAGGTGAAAGAACATTGATCTTCTCAGGCATTTCGAAACCACTGACCATGTTTACGAAGTCATACATGACCTGCTGACCAGGAGTTGCGCTTGCTGATAGAGTATCGCGAACTGTATTGTTTACAGGTATACCACGCTCGCCCTGAAGAATACTGTTGCAGTCAGGATCATTCTGGAACCAGCTGATGAAAGCTGCTGCTGCTTCTTTGCTCTGGCTGTCCTGTGATACACACAGCATCTGTGATGACTGAATAGCTGCACCGGAAGGACCGTCTGCTTTGATTCTCGGCAGCGGAGCCAGCTTAAGTGTACGGTCTTCTGCCAGACAGATGTCATAGATGGTCGGGAACTGGTTAGCAGCAACCCATGTCATGGCGGCTTCACCTGTTACCAGGAAGTCATTTTCAATATTGGTGATTTCAGTTGAAGCACCAGCGTCAGGATAAGCACCGGCATTGATCATATCGGCTCTCATCTGAATGAAAGGTGTCAACATAGCAGGATCATCGAAGCCCATGCCTGTATGATCAAGATTGAAGAATGAGTATTCGCCGATATCTCCGTACTGGCCGATATATGTGGAACAGCCAGCGATGAAGTCTGATGTTGTGAATGATGAGCTGCCGAAGATATCAAGTTTTTCTGTGATCGTCATAGCAGCGTTTTTATAGTCATCCCAGGTCCATGTTTCTGTAGGCTCAGCTACACCTGCTTCCGCGAACATGGCAGGATCATAAGCGATACCGTATGTATTAAGGCCGTTGGAAAGTCCTAGCTGATTTCCTTCTGTGTCCTGAGTGATCTTCAGGTATGAATCAGATATGCCTGCTACGTCTACGATACCGGAATCGATATAGTCGTTGAGGTAGAAGATCTTATCCTGATACATTGGGAAGTTGCCGCCAAGCTGGAAAATATCCCATACCTGATCTGATGCAACCAGCGTTTTCAGTTTCGTGAAATAGTCATCAAAGGAATAGAATTCATATTCTATCTTAACGTTTGGATTCAAGTCTTCGTACATCTCGATAACTTCTACAGTGATGTCATGACGGGTCTGTGATCCCCACCAAGCCATACGAAGATTGATTTCTTCATCAGCTGTAGTTGTTTCTTCGGATTCAGCCTCAGTTGTCGTGTCGGCTGCAGTTGTTGTTGTGTCAGCCGCTGCAGTCGTCTCGGTTGAGGAGTCGTTGTTGCCGCAGGCAGCCAGGCTTAAGACCATGGCTACTGCCAGAAGAAATGCAAGTATCTGCTTTTTCATAGAAACTCTCCTTCTTGTTTGCGCACTTTCCAGCGCAGTTTTAATGATAATCAGTGTCATGATGATAACGTTTATTTGATCGGCCGGGCCCAGCCATTTGCAACTTCCAGCATAACCGGCGGGATGTACTGTTTGTTGCTTGATTGTGTATCATTGTAACGAGTTTAACAATCGCGAAATACTAGATATATATGTGTTTTGTAAAAATAGTACATATTATTTGCTTTTTATCTGATATTGTTTAATAATAATGGCAACAACATACATCTGTTCTTGTAATATTATTCGCAAAATGCATACTTGGCCAGTAAGTTAAATCGTTTGCCTTAACCGGAGGATAATCAGATGATGCCTGGAGTTGAAGATCAATACTTCTATCTTGAGACCCAGATCAGGGTTCCGTCTTTTGCCATGTCATATGAGCACAGTCATAACTATTATGAAATTTTTTACCTAAGATCTGGTGCCTGTACCTATATGGTTAACAGCTCCTATTTCAACCTTGAGGCCGGTGATGTCATGTTGATTATTCCGGGTGACAGGCATGCGACACGCTATGAGGGAAAAGAAAACAGCGAGCGCATAATTCTCTCATGCAGGCAGGAGGCCCTGCCGGAAATGTTCTATGAGCGGCTGCCGGAGGTCAAAAATATGCTGGCAAAATCAGTTAAGATCATGCTGAACCAGTCATCCTGCACTCATCTGGAAAATATCCTCGAGCGCATGTTTATAGAGCGTGATGATCCGGCCAAACTATCGCCAGCAATATCCTATACATATATGCTTGAGTTCCTGCTGTTGCTCTGCAACCGTGGGGTTTTCAGCTATGACGCCTATGTCTCGGCAAAAGAGCTCGATCTGGATATTGATCATGCTCTCAAGTATATAACGCAAAACTATTCACTGCCGCTAACTCTTGAGGGAGTCGCAGATCAAGTCAACCTTAGTCCAACTTACTTTTCACGTAAGATCAGGCAGGTCACAGGATCAACATTCAAAGAGCATCTCAACAATATACGGCTCAAGAGGGCTATCCAGATGCTGCTGACAAACGATAGTTCAATTACTGAGATCGCGATGGTATGCGGCTTCAACAGCAGTAATTATTTCAAGGATTTTTTCCACAAAAGAATGGGTGTATCGCCAAGACAGTATCGCAAACAGTCTGACCATTTGAATGAGAGTTCGTTAGACAAAATTACTCCGGCAGCTAAGGAATAACACTATCAGGCTGGCCTTGAGTGATTTAACTCAGTGTAAGATCATATTTGGCTAGAATTCTATTATATAAAAAGGAATTCAAATAAGCCGGAAGAGCCGGCGTAACTAGCAGCAGAGGCCAGAGCCGGAAAATTCCGACCAGGAAGAAGCCGGCATAAACAACGACACCGGCAAAAACTGCCGGGAAATTCCGAATAACCATACCACATGACATCTTGAAGATTGCCGACACGGTATTATCACAACGCGCAAGCACTACAAAAACAAAGGATAAACAGCAAGCATAGATCAAACCTAAAATGGCAAAAGTCACAAACATAGCAGTGGCAAAGAGAGTCCCTTGTTGAGAAGCCCAGAATAGATCAAAAGCAATCAGCAATCCTGATAACAAAAACCCAAGCCAGATCAGGCTCCCCTGTTTTAGATTCTGGCGGAAACTGCTAAAAAAAGCTGGTATCAGGCGGCCTTCCTTGTTCTCTGCCATCTTCAATGTCACATAATAGAGAGCAGTCGAAGCCGCACCGATAGTCACGACTGGCAAACTGCAGAGCAACCACAAAATCGACAGCAGAAAAAAATCAGCCAGATTGCCGATAAATTTCCAGACTGGATTGTCATAACTAAAAAAGCTTCTCATCACTCATCCTCCAGAGCTAACCGACTTCAGATAAATTCCAGATGCCTGCGCATTACCTGCAGCCAGTTTGTGCTTATTTCATTAATACCTTCAAGTGAAGGATGTATCATATCCTGGGAAATGTAATCCTCACGGTCTAGCAGCTCCAGACCATCAGTGAAAATGAGTCTTCCCTGCGCGTGCCTGCGCACGATTTGCCTGTAGCGCTCGGCTCGCTCCTGGTCATGGAAGCAAAATCCAAACAGACTGGTAACGAAGATAGGTCGGCTGTCGCCAGCCAGAATGTCTATAAAATCAATAACTCTCGCTTCGAATTCCTGATAAGTAAAACTATCGCCGATCATGTTGATACCAAGCTCAAAAGAGGCAAAATCCCAGTCAGTCCGGTCAACTATATACTGTGCCATTGCAGATTCCAGATGGGCAGTCCCGGCAAATCCGAGATTGAAATAATCACAGCCAAGCGCTCTGGCGATCTGTGAAGGATAGCTGCAAGGAGCAGACAGAGCCAGACTGCCATGCGTTATTGATGAACCATAGGCAAGATATGTCCGCTCAGGCAACTGTTCAGGCCGTGGAGGACGTATTTCTCCCTCGGTACCGACATAATAACAATTTCCATAAGGCAGAACGATTCGCACTATCTCAGGCTGAAACGGCAACCGGTGCTTAGCCGTCAGGCTGCGAAGCTCATCAATGTTGGACGGATAAGGTATCTCTATCTTGGTTTCAGCCTCACCAATTACCTTGGAGGAATACTGCCAACCGCCCTGAAATGAACCATAATAAATATAGGCAACCTGTGCTTCTGCCATCGGATCTGCCCGCAAAATAACCGTCGCCGAGTCACCGACAATCTCAAATCTTAACTCGATTCCAGTGCTATAACGGCTAACGATTTCGGCAGCCTGCTGATTCAAGCATTGTCTTACTTGCAACGGTACCCGCCACATGATCCAGCCTTTGTCAGTTCGTTCAAGCTCCTCAACATTATGAAACTGCATATTCTCGAAAATCATAAATGTAGTATGGTAAAAGCCATCCGTTTTGTCAACGAGCTAATTTTGCTAGTCCTGTCTGTGCCAATTATATATGAATGATTTCACTATCTATTATTTGAAATTTTTGTGCCAGAGAAGACTCCTCAACGTTATAATTAGAATATGAGTATCGAAGGAGGAATTGCTATGGAACAGTCAAATATAGTAAATTGGCAGATTATGAGCAGCCGTGAGGGCGAAACACCAGCGATATTTTCTGAGTATTTACTTAATGATCTGGGTATTTTCGTCAAGCGTATGCGTCGTGTCGCCAAAAAGGGTTTTCTTAATGCGCTGACCGGTTTTCGTGTTGGTTACACGCCCGTGCCCGGAACAGATTACCGTGAAGGGCCTCTTGACCGCAACGCGATCCTCTGGCACAAACTGACATCGGTAACACAATTAAGTCAGAATGAAATTCAGCTTACAGGTAACAGCTCAGATAAAATTGTACTGGTTATTCCTCCGGAATTGATCTATACGGTTCAGCAGTATATTGAGAATAAACGCTTGGCTCATCCACCTGTCAGTGAACCTGATGAACAAGCAGCAATCTGGCTCTGCTGGCGTGATGACGATGAGTGGGAAGATCCACAGATGACACTGGCAGCAATGATCGAGGCAGAAAAAAGTGTCGATAGGTTTATAGACCCTGATGTTCTTGAAGAAACAAGATTGAATATATAAAAATCAGATTATAGAAACAGCGCAAGTCAGCTGCGACTGGAGACTAGTCAGTACGCTGGCAGATTTACGCTGTTTTTTCCTGCTCTCTTGGCAGCATACATAGAATTATCAGCGCTAGTCAGCAGTTCACGCACTGTGTTGCCATCAAGCGGATATCTGGCAACACCAATACTGGCACCGGAAGAGACAATATTGCCGTCAAGAACGGCCTTGCGTGATACGACCTCTCGGAATCTCTCGCAATAATCTGCCAGTACTTGAAGATCATCATGTTTTAGTGAAATTATGCAGAACTCATCGCCGCTAAGACGTCCGCAGACATCGTTTTCATGAGTGACTGTACTAAGTCTCGAACCTATGATCCTCAGGTATTCGTCACCTTCCTGATGACCAAGTGTATCATTAATTCGTTTGAAATCATCGAGATCAAGAAAAACGATTGAGAAGCCTTCCATCTGCCCCTTGTGACACTGAGCGATCCTCTTCTCAATTGTTTCCATTATCATCGCTCTATTGGGAAGTCCAGTCAGAACATCATAATAAGCAAGCTGATGCAGCTTCTTTCTATTCTGGTTGAGCTCTTCATTGCTCTTGACCAGATCTGCGTTTAGCGTATGCAACATAGACTCAGATTTTTTCAGCTCGTTATAAAGTGTATCTGTTGTCTTCTTCTGCTCCGCGAGTTGATTGTATTGAAGATTCTTCTCCTTGAACAAATAGGCGATCAGCGCGATTATGAAGATAGAGACAATTGCGACTATAACACCAGTTAGCGCACCAGGTGCGCGTTTAACGAAATGGCCCACTGAGACTGTTTGCAAAGCAATAATATTAAGAACAAACGCAGTGATTTTACCTGGTTTTTCCAGCTTAAGGATAAGAACGATT
Source organism: Clostridiaceae bacterium (assembly GCA_012727965.1). GTDB lineage: Bacteria > Bacillota > Clostridia > Saccharofermentanales > UBA5734 > JAAYFZ01. The sequence goes on along the minus strand of JAAYFZ010000026.1, from coordinate 8,586 downwards.
GATATCAAAAGCTGCAGCTGGGAGATGATACCTTTGAAATTGGGATTGATAGTACTACTTGTCTGGGAGAAAACAAGAAACATATACCCCGCTATCAGCAGGATTATCGCGATAATATTATAAACGCCAAAAGAACTTTTGCCTTTACTTCTAATCGCACTATTGCTTTTAATGTTTTCATCAACCGTCATCAATTGGAATGCCCGCCTTTTGCCAGTTTTGTCTGGCTTATTTGTTATCGACAAAAGCTTAAGTTTTGCTCCATACAAACTATTATACCAAAGCCAATACTTAAGTGCTTATCTATCGAAACCACCTTATAGTAGTATCGTCTGGTTATGTAGATTCTTAAGTGGCAAAAGAGCGTTATAATAGATAAATAATGATTTATACCTGGAGGGACTGCTGCTATGAAATATTATACGAAGGCCTCATCAGCTAATACCGAGACCGCAAGAGAGAGAGACCACCGCAAAATAGCTCTGGATGCTGCCATTGAGGGTATAGTCCTGCTGGAAAACAAGGAGAATACTCTGCCGATTCAGCCAGGTCCGGTTGCGCTTTATGGTACCGGTGCCTATTTCACGATCAAGGGCGGTACCGGTTCAGGTGAGGTCAATGAGAGATATGATGTTTCGATCGCAGATGGACTTCAAGCTGCTGGTTTCACGATCACAAGCACCTCCTGGCTTGATGACCAGAAGCAGCATTATTTACAGAAGCTTGAAGATTTCAAAAAAGAGATAGCCAGGAAGACTCGTACGCTCTCCATAAAAAACATTATGAATGCGATGGGCGAACAGTTTATGCCGCCTTTTGGCAGGGAGATCACAGAAATTGATCGTCAGAGCAGCTCAACAGATACAGCTATTTATGTAATATCACGCCAAGCTGGCGAGGGGCTTGACCGACGTATCGAGCGGGGCGAGAATGAGCCGGCAGCTGAAGAAGTTGCTCATATCAGAAGGCTGACAGAACTATATAGCAAAACAATTCTGGTAATCAACACTGGCAGCTCGCTTGACCTGTCAGCTCTTGATGGAATCGAGGGAATCGGCGCGATCGTTTATTTCTGCCAGCTCGGTATGGAAGGCGGCAGCGCTCTGGCTGCAGTCTTGTCCGGACAGGTAAGTCCCTCTGGACGCCTGACCTCAACCTGGCCAGTGAAATACGAGGATATCCCTTATGCTATGGAGTACAGTTATCTAAATGGAGAGGTCTCAAACGAATATTATCGTGAAGGAATTTATGTTGGTTATCGCTATTTCGACAGTTTCCAGATCGAGCCTCGTTACTGCTTCGGACATGGTCTGAGCTATACCAAGACTGAAATAAAACTTCTGAGTGCGGTAAATGACACCAGCCGCGTGACACTGGAAATCGAAGTGGAAAATCAAGGTGATTACAGCTCGAAGGAGATCATCCAGGTCTATGTGGCCTGCCCATCGGGGAAACTGCACCGAGAAGCACAGCAACTGGCAGCTTATGGTAAGACAGGCGAGCTTGCTCCCGGCAAATCCGAAAAACTAAATATCAGCTTCGATCTCTGTGATCTGGCTGCATTTGACGAAGAAGATGCTGCTTTTATACTTGAACCTGGAGAATATGAGATCAGTATAGGTCATTCTTCAAGAGACAATTGTGTAGTTGCAGCTGTGAGCCTTGAAGGTCTTGCGACGGTTTCCAAACATGATCACATTTTACCGATAGGCAGCCAATTTGATGAGCTTAAGCCTGACAAGAATACAGAAATTTCTCAGAAGGTTTTCAGTGATAATATTATTCGTATGCAGCTAAACAACAGTGAGATCAAAACAGCCAAACATCAATACGCCAAGCCTGAGATCTATCAGGATGAGCTTGTTGACGCGATCATGAATAAGCTGACAGTCCCGGACATGGTAGATGTAGTTGTAGGTGCAGGTATGTTTTTTGCCAAAAACCGCATAGATGTGCCTGGCTCTGTTGGTAATACAACTTCGAAGCTCTACAAAAAAGGTCTAATCAATGTTGCTCTTTGCGACGGACCTGCCGGTCTGCGCCTGGCACGGGAAGCCGGTGTTCTGAAAGCTGGAAACACCAAGCCATATACCATGCCGCTGTCATTTTTCGAAACTTTTCCGAAAATAATCAAGCGGCTGATGACAGCTGACAGGAAGAAGACAAAACCTGTCTACCAATATGCGACGGCTTTTCCCGTTGGTACTGCATTGGCACAGAGCTGGAATACATTGCTGCTCGAGCAAGTGGGACAGGCTATTGGCAGAGAAATGCAGGAATATGGTGTGACCTACTGGCTGGCACCGGCAATGAATATCCAACGCAATCCGCTCTGCGGGCGCAACTTCGAATATTTTACCGAAGATCCCCTGCTAAGCGGAAAAAGCGCTGCCGCCATAGTCCGCGGCGTACAGCTGCAAGAGGGCTTGTACACAACGATCAAGCATTTTCTGTGCAATAATCAGGAAGATAATCGTAATCAGGTCTCAAGTAATGTGCATGAGCGGACATTGCGCGAAATCTATCTGAAAGGCTTCAAAATCGCTGTTCAGGAAGCCGGAGCCGCATCCGTTATGACTAGCTATAACCGCATAAATGGAGTGTACGCTCCAGAATCATACGATGCATGTACGAAGGTGCTGCGCAATGAATGGGGCTTCGACGGCGTTGTCATGACCGACTGGATGTCAACTGGAAAAGGCAAAGCCTCAGCGGCAAAAGCGATAGCAGCCGGCAATGATATGATCATGGCAGGCATGCCTTTTGATAAGAAGGACATCAAAAAAGCTATTCGTACCGGCAACCTGGACATCGATGATCTCAGGCGCTGCTGTGCCAATATTGTTCGTTCAATACTAAACAGCAGCATCGCTCAGGAAGTTTCAGCAGAGATGTTTGAAATCTAGAAGCTGCAAAAACTAAAAACGCAGATATCCAATTTAGCGTTTGAATTGGCGACGCCACTCGCGCTGTCGTTTGTTATTTTTGATCCTTCTTATTACATCCCCATGGAAAAAGAGGATGATATTGGCAACTGAAATCAGCAGGGCTATACGCTGAGGCCAAGTGGAGAAAATAAACTGAAAGAGGAAATAAGCAGCGTTAACATAAGCCAGCCATTTTACCTTGATCGGCAGAATGAAAAACAGTCTGACTTCGAATTCCGGATAGAGAATGGCAAAAGCAAAGAACAAAGACATATTCAGGAAGTGGTTGGTGGCAAAACCTGTCAGCAGGCCAGCCAGAATCGTCCCTATTATGCCGACAATATAAAACAAGTTGAACTTCGCGTAGCCCCAGGAGCTTTCGAGCGCTTCACCGATCATATAATAGAAATAAAGAGCAAAAATAATGAAGATCGGACTGCTATTTATCGGCAGGAAAATGAACGTTATGACACGCCAGACCTGTCCGGACATGATTGCCGGCAAATTGAATACAAGCAGGCTGCTTAACAGATTCTGAAATATCATATCCAGAACATAAACTGCGCCCATTGTTATGACGATATATTTCATCAAGCTTGGGACGGCAATTTTGCTGATCCTTCTTGAAGCTTTGTCGATCCAGTTATTCATACATCACCTTTTATTTATAACCTATCCCCATAATGTTCTAGAACATAGTCAAGATCCTTGTCTCCTCTGCCGGAGCAATTGACCAGAATTGAGCCTGATCCCATTTCAACAGCCAGCTTCATGGCATAAGCAACAGCATGGGCACTCTCCAGTGCCGGTATTACGCCCTCAAGACGTGATAGTGTGAAGAAGGCATCAACAGCTTCTTCATCTGTGGCTGAACCATATTCAACACGTCCCAGCTCTCTAAGAAAAGCATGCTCAGGGCCTACTGATGGATAGTCAAGACCACTCGCTATTGAATATACCGGATCGGGTTCGCCCTTTTCATTCTGCAGCATGATAGAGTTGAAGCCATGCATTACACCTTCTGTGCCATAGGTCAGGCTAGCTGCATGATCTCCCTTTTTCGTTCCCCGGCCCATTGGTTCTACACCGTAGAGCTTAACAGGATCGGCCAAAAACGGAGTTAGTATACCAGCAGCATTTGAACCGCCGCCGACACAAGCCACAACTGCATCAGGGAAATTACCGGTCATCTCGAGAAATTGTTCTCTCGCCTCGATGCCTACAACAGACTGGAAGTCTCTCACCATCAAGGGAAAAGGATGAGGTCCGACAACTGAACCTATACAGTAGATTGCCTCATCATATTCATTCATATAAGCTTCAAAAGCAGCGTCTACAGCTTCTTTTAATGTCATGAGGCCATGACTTACCGGGACGACTTTTGCACCCAGAAGCTTCATGCGTGCAACATTAGGCGCCTGTTTGGCGATATCGACTTCGCCCATATATATGTCACATTTTAATCCGAAAAAGGCTGCTGCGGTTGCCAGAGCAACACCATGCTGTCCTGCGCCCGTTTCGGCAATCAGTTTCTTCTTACCTAGATATTTTGCCAATAGACCTTCACCCATACAATGATTAAGCTTATGAGCACCAGTATGGTTCAGATCTTCACGCTTGAGATAGATCTGAGTATTGCTGATTGAATTTGACAGCCTCTCACAATGATATGTTGGTGTTGGTCGGCCCTGAAATTCCTTGCGGATACGTCTGAGCTCACTTATAAACTTGGAACTCTGACATATTGTCTCATAGGCTGTATAGATATTCTTAAACTCATCCACTAGCTGCGGTGGAATAAACGATCCTCCATACTTACCGAAGAATCCATCTTTATTCGGATAATTTTTGCGATAAACTGAAAAATCAATGTCCTGTTTCATCATAGCCATAAACTTCCTTTCTTCATCACTGCTCAGATTGAACAGCTTATGCTGCAAGGCTCTGATTCTGCTTTTTATGCAGTCAGTAAAAACAATATTCACATTTTATCATAACTACATCCGCTGGAGCAGTGGTTTTATGCATTAATCTTCATATAGTGCTGTATTCGCGATTATTTATAGATGTTATTCTATATCGATATCCGTTATCTTTTTAATCAATTTACAGGCACATAATTGTTAAATACTGACTAAATCGAGCTTGTTGACTATCAATGACATATTGATTGGATGTATAATGAATATTATTATTAAAAATATTTTATAGCATTGGTATTTGTCATAATTCTGCAGTTACAAAACTGCCCTAAATAGAACGAATAGTAAAACACGGTTTGATTAGGAGCGGAAAATGTTAGATAAAAATCGCTGGCTCAATAAGCCGATTATACAAATCATAATCATGATAGCTGGTGCCCTTGTATATTTGTATTTAGCATTGTGGCTTCAGCAACATGCACAACAGTTAGAGCCGCATCAAATATTCGGACTTGAGATTCCTTGTTCAATTGCCAATGGTGTAGTTACGCAGCTGCAAATGCTGATTGCTGTCAGCCTCGTGCTGATGGGAGGCAAGAAATTTTTTATATTGGCGCTCTGTCTGAATTTTCTCAGTTTATTCAGCTCGCTGATGTATGTATTTAGAAGTAAATCAATCGACTCTGTACCAGGAATATTATCTTATATTGGTGTTATGATAATTGTTCTCCTGATTGGAACCTATAAACGAAGAATCAAGGACCAGGTCAGTATTCTGCGAAGTCAGGAAAGTGAGCTCAGAGAATTGGCTTACTATGACGGACTTACAGGCGTGCTTAACCGTAAATCCTTCATCAATGAGCTTAATCAGCAGCTCAAGTTCAGCTCTGAGCATGACCGCAAGCTCTATATCGTATTTATTGATATCGATGATTTCAAACTCGTTAATGATACGCTCGGTCATCATGCCGGTGACCATGTACTGCAGGAACTGGCAGCAAGAATAAAAAGCGAGCTGCATGTATCGGACATTATAGGCAGGCTAGGCGGTGACGAGCTCGGACTGATTATTAGGAATGATGTTGAGGACAGCCGTATCAAATCATGTCTTAAGGCAATTCACGGACGCGCTCTGCAGCCATATACGATTGAAGACAATGATATCCGCGCAACAGTAAGCGTCGGCGCTTCGGCTTATCCAGATGACGGTATAACCTCAGAAGAATTGCTTAAGCGCGCTGATATTGCTATGTATCAAGCAAAAATGAAAGGTAAGAGCCAGGTTCTCTTCTATAGTGAGATCAATGAAACAGATGCCAGAAAAGCACTATCAGAAGGTTCTAGACAGAGCAGCTATGGTGCCAGACCTTTTCTTGAGAAGGCTTGAATTCAGGCAAAAGCAGCTTCTATATTTTCAACTAGTTGAGTTTCATTTGCTTCATAAGCTTGTATTCTGTCTAGCGCCATCAACCAGGCACCGGCAACTGGCGGCAGCCATGATTTGATGATTTCCGCCCTTGGAACTCTTCTATGCAGTTCAAGTATAAGTGCATCACGAATCAACGGTGAATCACCTGTTAAGACTCTGCCACCCATAACCACCGGAACGCACTGATCACTCTGGCCTGTTCTCTCAATTACACCCGCAGTCATCCTGCCAAGCACTCTGCCCATATCGATTAGAATATCCTGGCATACCTGATCCCCCTCATTAGCCAGCCTGAATACGATCTCAGAGATGTTACGCATCTTATTGATGGCTTGTTCAGATAATTTTGGGTAGATCCAGGGAATAATTTCATTAAGACTGTTCACACCAAACAGCAGCGGTAATTCCTGTGTCAGACGTGTCGGATCACCGGTTTTTTCATCTGCCCTAAATGCATAATGCAGCGCCTCGGCAGCTATATCGCCGCCACCACCGTAACTACCAATCATATAATCAAGTGATCTTAGTATTGCCTTGTCGCCTTGCTCATTTTCGGCAGCAGCATTTGTGCCTGTACCACAAATACAAACAGCACCAACCGATCGCTGCAGACCACCTCGCATAATAATCCAGGAATCATTTACCACATCGAAATCTATACTGGCAAAAGCCGGCTGCAGAATTTTTCTCAACATTTCAAAATCTTCTGGCATATCGGCTCCAGCTAAACCAAGCACGGCATAGCTTATCTGACTATTGTTAAGTCCCGCTTGCTGCAGAGCATCCGCGAAGAGACCACCTATGACTGCAAGTGTTCCCTGAGCTCCGCATATTTGATGATTGCTGCCTGGACCTGTGACATCTGCCAGAAGCTGACCCCTGTCATCGCCAATCACAAGTCTTGTTTTAGTACCGCCGCCATCAATAGCAGCAATGATTTTTCGAGTACCGGTTTCTATTGCAGTCATCTTATTCTCCTATCATCTCAACTTATATCAGACTAAAAAAAGGCAGGCAGGTATAATTTATGCGCTTCAAGCAATGCATCAAGAAGAGGCTGTGCGATATCTGCATCCGCAATTAATGGATTAAGCAGCATTGCTGCCAGAGCATGATCACGGCTTCCTCTTACAGCAGCTTCAATCACAAGCTGTTCATAACCTTTGATAGTATGAACAAATCCAGATATTTCAGCAGGTAAAGCTCCTGCCGCAAGCGGTCTGACACCGCTGCGATCTACGAAGCAGTTTGTTTCGACAACACAAGCCGTTGGTAAGTCGCTGATTGCTCCCTGATTTAGTACATTAACAATATGCATGCCGCCAGTTGTGCTCTCGAGGCTCTCGATCAAGGAGAGAGCAGCCTCGGAATACCAGGCACCACCGCGCTTGGACAATTGCTCTGGCTTGGTATCGGTAGTCTCAAGTGCATATAGTTCGAACAACTCTTTTTCCACATGCTCTACCTGGACAGCTCTAGTACCACTGCCATCGGCCAGCGCTTGCTTGTCATCTCTAATCTGTCTGGCAGGATGGTAGAAGTATTTAAGGTAATATGAAGGAATCAGCTTGTTGCCGGAAACGATCTTCTTATTCACAGGTTCATCACCAAGGATCGAAGCAACCTGATCGATGAAGTTCTGCTGTGCAAATAGTTCATCGGTGAGATCCTGTCCTCTGACCCATATCCTGCTGATCCAGCTGAGATGATTTAGACCGATATATTTCACAGCGACATCTTCGGGACCAAGCTTAAGGTTTGCAGCCAAAGTTCTTTGCATATTCATCGGGGCATTGCATAGACCCAGACAGTGAATATCAGAGTATTTATGCACCGCCTCAGTCACGATTCCTGACGGATTTGTAAAATTGATCAGCCATGCCTGTGGGCAAAGCGCCTCCATCTCATGAGCTATATCCAGAATAACAGGTATCGTTCGCAGCGCTTTTGCCATGCCGCCCGCACCTGTTGTCTCCTGACCAAGAACACCATATTCAGTCGGTATTTTTTCATCGATTTCTCTGGCAGCAAGTCCACCAACGCGGATCTGTGTAATAACATATGAACTACCTGTCAGTGCTGCTTTGCGATCCATACCTGAACTGATCCTGATTTCAAGCCCTGACCTTGTAATCATTCGTTTGCTGAAAGCTTCAATGATCTCCAGCTTATATCTTCCAGACTCGATATCTACAAGTGCGATCTCATCTACGCGCAAAGAATCACAACGGGCTATCAACCCCTCGATCAGCTCAGGTGTATAACTGCTGCCAGCACCAATGATCGTAATCTTCATGTGTAGCCTCCT
>JAAYFZ010000310.1 GCA_012727965.1 Clostridiaceae bacterium | reverse complement strand
GCTCAAGCGTATGCGAGTCGCGATGGCTGAGATCGGTGAACAGAACTTCAAGGTTCATCTTGATGTCGAGGGCAAGGACGAAATATCTGAGCTTGCCAGACATTTTAATATTATGTCGAGAAGACTGGATGAAATGATCAACGAGGTATATACGGGTAAACTCAAGCAGCGTGAAGCTGAACTAAGGGCACTGCAGGCGCAGATCAACCCGCATTTTCTTTATAATACGCTGGATACGATCTATTGGATGTGTCGTATTGATGGTTCGATGGAATCGGCTGCATTGGTTCAGAGCTTATCCCGATTATTCCGCTTAAGTCTCAACAGCGGTAACGAAATAACAACAGTTGAACGTGAGGTTGAGCTGCTCGAAAACTATATTGATATCCAGAAGAAGCGATATGAAAAGGCTATCGATTTTGAGATCAATGTAGATAATAGCTTGAAGGACTGTCAGACCATTAAGCTTGTGCTGCAACCGCTGGTTGAAAACGCGATCATTCACGGAATAGAAGAGGGGGATGGTCAGGGCACGATCAGGGTTGATATACGTCGCGAAGATGATAAACTTGTATATCGAATTGTTGATGACGGCGCTGGTGTTGATGTAGAAGAAATGAACAGGCTGCTCAAGCAGGTTGGCCCGGACAATAGAGGGTTTGGCATTAGCAGTGTTCATGAGCGTATTCGTCTCAATTTTGGTGATGAATACGGCATTGAATTCATTAGTGAAAATGAACAGGGCACGGAAGTAATCGTGCGTCAGCCTTATAAACCTGGAGGTCTGGTCTGATGAGTTATAGAGTTTTGTTAGTTGATGATGAGCCTGTAATCAGGAAGGGCATTATGAGCTCGATTGATTGGCAGCAGGAGGATATTGAGTCATGGTCGGAAGCTGCCAATGGCAAAGAAGCACTTGAGTTAATTCCTGAAATAAATCCGGATATTCTGATTACAGATATAAGGATGCCTATTATGGATGGGCTTAAGCTAGTGGAAGAAGTCAAGAAGAGCTATCCGGATATCAAGATTATTATTCTTAGCGGCTTCGATGATTTCGAATATGCCCAAAGAGCCATTAAAAATGGTGTTGAGAGCTATTTGCTTAAGCCTGTTGGCGCTGAACAACTGGTAAAAGAAGTCAAAAATCTGCTTGAAAAAATCGAGGCGGAGCGAGAGAAAAAGGCAGTTGAATTACGTAATAACAAATTGATCAGAGAACATTATCAAAGCCTGAAAAAAGCATTCACAAATGATATGTTAAGGGGTAAATTCAGCAAATATGAGGACTTATCTGGCCAGGCGGCGGCATTAGGTCTGGAAATATCAACAGGTCGTTGGTTTACTTGTGTATTTAGTATTGATGATTTCCTTCTATGGTCTGAGATCGATTCCGATTTGGATCAGGATTCTTTGCGATATCTTGTACTAAATGTTATCGAGGAGGTTTTACAGAAGCATGGAAGAGCGTTTGGCACCATGGGCGAGCTTGACCAGCTGAATGTATTTCTTGAGTGTTGTTCACGTGCCTGTTCCTCTGATGATTCATGTATAGAAATAGCTCGTTATCTCGAAGAAATCCAGAAGCATGTGGATAATTATCTTAACTGTACATTAACAATAGGTATTGGTCGGCCAGTCGATAATATGCTGACGATAGCATCATCCTGGAAACAAGCACTTAGTGCAGTCAGACAGAAGGCATATATGGGAAAAGCCGCGATAATTCATTATCAGGATAAGTTTGATTCTGAACTAAGCTTCGTTGAGTACCCCAGTGAAATTGAACGCGATATTATTTCTCAGATGAGGCTTGGTAATCGTGAACCTATGAATGAAGCACTTTCAAGCTATTTTGATACTTTAGGTCATAATCGAGCTTCTTCTTCTGATTACAGACAGCATTGCCAACGATTGATGATTATGTCTATTAGTGGTCTCGAAGAATCGGGCATAGATTCGCATAAATTGCCACTTGAACTAAGTAATCATATCGCCAGACTACAACAGTTGGAAACAGTTGCTGATTTCGAACAACATCTTAAGCGTTATTTCGATGAACTTCTAGATATCATCCAGCAGAGCAGAGATGAGAAATACACAAGCTTCATTCGTCAGACAATAGATTATGTAAAAAACAATTACCAAGAAGAAATATCTTTGGCCAGTTTGGCACAAGCAATACATATTACACCAAATTATCTTAGCAAACTATTCAAGAAGGAAACAGGCGTCAATTTTGTTGACTGGCTTAATCAGTATAGGATCGATATAGCAAAAGAGCTTCTGATTACTCATCCTGAATTGAAAGGTTATGAAATATCAGAACAAGTTGGGTTTCATGACTATAAGTACTTCACATTTGTATTTAAGAAGTACGCAGGCCAAACGCCGAGGGATTTTAGAAACTAAGCTCTCGCCTATATCTTCCAGGTGTTCTGCCTATATATTTATTAAAGTGGCGGATCATATGCGTCTCGTTCGTATAGCCGCTGTCCTGCGCGATCACCGCAATCGGCAGGTCGCTGTTTTCCAGTAAATACAGAGCGCGCTTCAATCGCCCCTTGGCTATATCTTCGCCAACGGTGCACATGAATATCTCACGATATAAATGCTGGAAACGCGATAAGCTAAGTCCGGCTCTGTCAGCCAGGTCCTGGACACGCAGTCCCGTCTGAGGCAAGCTATACAAGTCGTTTCTTATACTGGCAAAAGCCGGGTAGTAGTTATGATATGTTCTGTCTTGATGTCCGCTTGTCTGAAAAGCAGACAAGGATTCAAACAGTGTCAACATTATGCCGGTATCAACCAGATCTTGCCTACTCTTGCTGCCAGATCCGGCTAGTTGAGAATCGACATCTGCCTTATTCTGAATCCCGGGTCTCTCCTCAAAAGCGTCTGTTCCGATCAAATTCCTGTTCGTTTGCAGTAGCTTGATCAGTTGAACAACGAATTTTGAGTCATCTAGTGGCACTGGCTTGTTCAATATAAGACCAAACGATCTGATCAGCTCTATCGCTGCCGGGCGCTCTGCCTCGAAATGGATCCAGTCATTTACAAAAGGCTTGAAGCTGGAGCGATAATGGTGCTTAATCTCAGGCTCCATCAATATGTAATGGTCCTGACAAGAGATGTAGCCATCTGCTGTTTCGAATTCGCATGGCGATCGAAAAAAAACAAACACATAGTGTGATGTGCCGCCCGGACGATTGATCTCTATGCCAGTTTGATGAGTGAATGCATATCCGCTGTCTATAATATGAAACATAAATTGCTAACCTCGACAAAAACAGAAATATGTTAACGTGTTCACGATGCCATTGTAGCATTAAATGATAATTAAGTGACACTTAATGATATTGAACAAGCTATAAAACGGTCATATACTAGAGGGTAGGCAGTATTATTTGATGATTTTGGAGGTACTAAAATGAG
>JAAYFZ010000309.1 GCA_012727965.1 Clostridiaceae bacterium | reverse complement strand
GATTACCGGTATTCAGTATCAGCTGAATAACAGCTTCCAGTATAAGAATGCTGATGGTTACGAGGTAGTCAGAAGTAAAACTGGTGGAAATGGTATGGATTTCAATAAGAGTGTAGGCGGTGATTACATTTATTTGTGGTTTACCCGGAAGTGAACTCCTAGCGCATTAATTTAGAGGACGATAACTATGACTTTCCATTGATAGCAAGGTTTACTCGCATGCTATCTGATGTGAAAGATTGCTGACAGCGATAGAATAAGTGGCTTCAACCCCACAGCTTCCATCGCTGTTTTCTTTGGCCAGTATGATAAATTTGATTTTGTGTTTTCCTTTAGTTTAGGTATAAAATATCTAAGTAGAGATAAGGAGAAAATAATTATGGATTTCAAGACACTAACTGAATACATTGATTCATTAAGCGAAGTTTATGGGGTTCCTGCAGCTGATATCAAGATAACAAAAAATCATGAAACGGTGTATAGGCACTCTGCAGGATATTCTGATTACAAAAAAATGAGACCGGTTTCGGAGCATGATCTATACCGCCTCTATTCCGCTACAAAAGTTGTTACAATGACAGCAGTCATGCAGCTGATCGAACGTGGCGAGCTTGGATTATACGATGCATTGACTGATTATTTCCCGGAATTCTCAAAACTACGTGTAGCAGATAGTGTTAACATAACTGGTTTCCCTATTCCTTGGCCTGATAGCAATACAGCCTGCCACTTGGCGCATGATACGATAAGAATAATCGATCTGATGAGTATGACCGCCGGGCTGTCATATGACATGGAGTCTGAACATCTGAAAGCAATTAAAAAGAGTAATGGTCAGGCGACGACCAGTGAAGTAATTGCAGAAATCGCGAAAATGACTCTTCTATTTGAGCCGCGGACAAGATGGAGCTACGGTCTTTCTCTTGACGTTTTAGCAGGCGTTGTTGAACAAGTAACAGGCTTAAGCTTCGGAGAGTACTTACAGCAGAATATTTTTCAGCCGCTCGAGATCAACGATTTTTATTTAAAAATTGACGAGCATGTTCAGAAACGTTTGTCTGGATTATATCAGGCTGAACAAGGTTCAGAAATCTTATTGTCAGACCAAGGCGGTTTTGGCAACAGCTTCCAAGTGACTGAAAACTTTGAGAGTGGTGGTGCAGGTCTTATTGGCACAGTTGATGCCTACAGCAAATTTGTTGATGCTTTAAGTTGTGGCGGTGTTGGAGCTAACGGTAATCGCATATTGACAGAGGAATCAATAAAAATGTTTTCAACCAATTACACAGTAGGACAGCAGCTTGAAGATTTCAAAACTATGGGAAAAGTCGGCTACGGTTATGGCCTGGGTGTTCGTGTTCTCATAGATCAAACTAAATCGAAAACCCCTCTTGGAGAATTTGGTTGGGACGGCGCTGCCGGAGCATATGCTGTCATCGATCCTTTCAACCACATCAGTATATTCTATGCTCAGCATATACTTGGATTTCCAATTGTTTACAATGAGATCCATCCCAAACTAAGAGATCTCGCTTATGAGGCTATGGGATTTTAGAAGCATCATTATGAGGAGGGCGACATCTATGAAGACCAACAGAGCAAAGAAATTTGTGCAAGAAAATGCCAGACCACTAGAGCTGGCAATCTATGATTATTTCTTCGAGCAAGGCACAAAGAGCAAAGTGATAGAAGAACTAGCTAAATACCAAAACCTAGACGGCGGCTTCGGCCATGGTCTGGAGGCTGATAATTGGAATCCTAATTCAAACCCGATAGCCACTAATGACGCTATTATTACTTTGTATAAAACTGATGCTCTTGACGAAGCAGGTGAGATGGTTCAGGGAATCGTCAGGCACCTTCGATCGAAAGATTCTTTTGACAATGTGAAGAAGAAATGGCTCTTTTCAATAGATAGCAATAAGGATCACCCTCATGCGATCTGGTGGGAGAAAAGAGCAGATAGCGACGGGATCAGCGGCTTCAATCCCACAGTGTCGCTGGCCGCTTTCATGATCTGCTATGGTGACGATAAGCAATTCTATGAAGACATACTCAAAAGCGCCTTCGAATATCTCAAGGAGAATGATGAAGTAAGCGGTGATGAGCTTAAGTGCTTTATGCTTAGCTATGAGCTTCTAAGAAAGAAAGAAATTGATAACATTGTAAATTTGGATGAAATGAAATCAATAATTATTAGAAGAATTGAAAATGCGATATGTAAAGAACCTGAAAAATATGGAGTTGAATATGTAACCGCTCCATCCGATTTTTTCTTCGGCATATACAATGGTTTTATTACTGATGAGATTGAAAAACTGATAGATGTGGAAAAAAGTGTACTAGAGCGTATCCAAAAAGAAGACGGTGGGTTTGATATTTCATGGCAATGGTATACAGAGTATTCAGAATTTGAGCAGGCTAGGAAATGGTGGCGACCAAGGATTACAATCGAAAAATTGCTGTTTTTCAACAATTAATAGTATTAAGTGCTATCAAGAACCAACCCTATCAATGCTTGCGAGGAGCTATGCCATGAAACAGCTTGTTCTAAACGGTGCCGATTCAGTAGAATACAATTATGGGATAGTTCTAAGCTTTTAGCTTAGGCGGGGAGGGTTCACTTGAGTCCTAATTATTGCAGCATTAGCTTTC
>JAAYFZ010000308.1 GCA_012727965.1 Clostridiaceae bacterium | reverse complement strand
TCCATGCACTGAAAAAGTATGAGCATTATCATCTGTATCTTAGCGATCAGACACCAGGTTTAGAAGATATAAATGTCAATATCATATACAAGGAAAATAATGGCGCCTTGTTTTCTCCAAGCACCTCCGGTCAGAAGCAGCCGATCTCCATCCTTTTAAATGAAGCTAATATACTCAGATCGCTCAGCTACTATTTCGAAGATTTCGTTCAGAAGATCCCAACTGTGCAACGACAAAAAGAAGATGTAATCGCGAGACTTGAGCAAATATTGTCCAGATTGCATACCGCTCAATCAAAAAGCTGAGCTCTGAGTATGAAAACAGCTAACTTCTGTAACAATTGAACGCTGTTAATAATAACAGCTTAATTTATAATCAATGTGATCGCTATTTTATGGAATCATCGATCTACCATCCGCATATAATTATTTTATAATAGATGATGTGGATGTTTTGAAAGGAGGATGGCGAGAACGCTATAATTACAGCATTTTCGTCAAACTATTTATTATGAAAAGAATAACAAAAGCAAAAGCCCTGATGATGACAGCTCTTCTGCTGTCGGCTTCTCTGGTCATATCAGCCTGTGGCTCGAGTAGAGATGATAAGCTTGTGGTTGGTATGGAACTGGCTTATCCACCATTTGAAACTACTGATACTGACAATAAACCCTCAGGTATCAGTGTTGATCTGGCAAAAGAGCTCGGTAAGGCACTAGGTCGTGAAGTAATAATTGAGAATTTGGCTTGGACAGGTTTGATTCCTGCACTCGAGACCGGCAAAATTGATGCAATCATATCCTCAATGACCATAAATGAAGAGAGACAGAAAACTATTGATTTTTCAGATCCATATGCATCAATTGGACTGGCACTGCTTATTGGCAAGGATTCAGATGTTCAAGCCTATGATGATCTCAAACAGCCCGGTAAGATTTTGGCTGTTAAAAAAGGCACCTCCGGTCATCTATATGCCGAGCAGCATCTACCAGCTGAGAATATAATGGTTTTTGACAAAGAAAGTGCCTGTGTTCTTGAAGTCGTACAGGGAAAAGCAGACGCATTTACCTATGATCAGTTAACAATATTTAGACAATGGCAAGAAAACAAGGATACGACAAGTGCTTCGCTTCAGCCATATCAGGAAGAATCTGATTATTGGGGAATCGGCGTTAGCAAGAAAAATCCGGAACTAACCAAGGAAATAAACAGTTTTCTGGCTGATTTCCAGGAAGATGGCGGTTTCGATAAACTGGCTGACAAACATCTTAAACAGGAAAAAGACACATTCGCAGAGCTGGGCATACCTTTCTTCTTTGATATCAAATGAAGGGGAGCTGGAAAAAATCCCTTCCTTGGCTTCATGCTTTGCTGGCTGTATTGCTGATAGCTGCCTTCTTCGGTTTTGCCGGCTGGCAGCTTCAGCACCGCTGGCAATGGTCAAGGTTGCTTGATTATCGCAGCAAGTTTGCTTTTGGTTTCAGTATGACTGTAGTAATCAGCTTTTTCTCGCTGATTCTTAGCCTGCTGATCGGCATATTGGCTGCGATGGGTAAGCGATCTGAAATACTATTTCTACGCTACTTCGCTACGGCATATATCGAGTTGATCCGTGGAACACCTCTTCTGGTACAAACAATCTTTTTCTTCTACTTCATTGGTACAGCTTACAGACTGAATAATCGTTATATTATGGGTATATTGATATTGTCTGTTTTTTCAGGCGCCTACGTTTCTGAGATCATCAGGTCTGGGTTGGAGAGTATTCCCTCAGCTCAGCTGGAGACAGCTAGATCATTATGCTTCACTAAACAACAGACCTATAGATATATAGTTATACCTCAGGTCAGCCGGATCGTACTGCCACCGTTAACGGGACAGTTTGCTTCTTTGATCAAGGATTCTTCGATACTCTCTCTGATCGCCGTCAATGAATTTACAAAAAATGTTCAGGAGGTAGACAGCATTACTTTTACCAGCTTTGAAAATTACATTTTACTGGCAGCTGGCTATCTTGTTTTAACTCTGCCTATTTCGCTAATAACCAGACATCTTGAGAGGAAAATGAGTTATGCAAATTAAGATAGAAGGATTGACCAAAAAATTTGGCACTATGGCAGCTCTCGATAATCTTAATCTCGAGCTCGAAGATATATCCTCTCTAGCCGTTATTGGCCCTTCCGGCGGTGGTAAAACAACTTTGCTCAGAATACTGGCCGGTCTTGAAATTCCAGATGCCGGTACAGTGATCATGAATGGAAAAGCAATCGATTTCTCCAGTGAACAGTCGCTGATGGCGCATCGCCGTAGAATTGCAATGGTTTTTCAGGCCTATAATCTATTCCCTCACTTGACGGCTTTTGACAATATAACGTTGCCGCTGATAAAAACCAGAGGCGTGAGCCACGAAGAAGCTAAATCCAGAGCTGAAACGCTTCTTCGCCAGCTGGGACTGGCAGAGCATATGAATCATTCGCCTACTCAGCTTTCTGGCGGACAGAAGCAGCGTGTAGCCATCGCCAGAGCACTCTCACTGCAGCCGGAGATTCTGCTTTTCGACGAACCGACTTCAGCACTTGATCCTGAGATTACTGCAGAAATTTTAGATGTCATAAATGCGCTGCGTAACGAAGGTAGAAATATCATTCTCGTTACACATGAAATCGGTTTTGCCAGGCATGCCTGCAGCCATGTAGCTTTTGTCAGCGAGGGGCAAGTCGCCACTCATGGTGAGAGCGAGACATTATATACCGACTCTGACTCAGATGAATTCCGCCGTTTTATCAGCAGAATAATTGGTTGGAAAGTCTAGAAATGATAGTTAGAATAGTATTTTAGAATAGCATTATGGAGGTGCTTATGAGTTTACAAGTTGAAAAATTTGCCTGGAGAGCAAGAATCAAAGAAGGAACAGAGGCAGATTACAAAAAACGACATGATGAGATTTGGCCAGAAATGACGGCCGTTCTCAACGAAGCTGGTATCCACAATTATTCGATCTGGCTATCTGGCACAGATCTCTTCGGGTACTACGAATGTGCCGATATCGACCATGCGACCAAGGTTCAGGCAGACAGTCCTGTTGTTCAGAAATGGAATGAATTCATGGCCGATATCCTTATGATGGATTTTGATCCTGAAACAGGTGTGACACCACCACTCAAGATGATGTTTATACACGAGTAATCATTCTTCAGCAGATTCATTATCCGCTAGCTGATCAAGAATCTTCTCGGCCTTGCGGTCACTTACAGTTTTGCGGCTATGGCCGCGGTAGAGAACCGGTGAAGTTCCAAAAACTATGCCGGCCTCGGCCGCGGCTCTTTCCATTATCAGCATTTCTTTTGCGATCGTAGTGACATTTCTCAACTGTTCCGGACTATTGATTTCCGGCAGATTCTGCCCGGTTACTTTGCGATAATGGCTATAGTTTTTCCAGAGGCTATTCATCATTTTGGCAGAGTTTGACGGCTGACGAAGCATATCGCCGACCTGAAGCCTGAAGGCATCTGCCTGCTCCTGGGTCAGTTTCCCTTTCCAACCGGCAATATCATGGCCTAGAGTTCTGGCTTGAACATTATCAAGCTCCTGACAGATAAATTTCAATCTATACCAGACCGCATACAACTCTGCTCTGCTGCTGAGACTGACATCCTGCAGCCAGAGCCATGCCAGCAAGCGGCGACGCCAGTCCCACCAACGTAGTGGGCTCTGAAGATCAAGCGCCGGTATTAAGAAAAAACCCTGGTCAAAGAGAAGCGAGCCGAATACTCCGGGCGGCTTGCCTCTGCTCTGCTTCTTAAGTGTCGTACGATAAACTCCACAGGTCGGACTGCCATCCATATAGACAAATGCCTTAATGCCGGCTCTTTTTAGAACAGCAAG
>JAAYFZ010000307.1 GCA_012727965.1 Clostridiaceae bacterium | reverse complement strand
ATTATCAACAATGCTTATTTCATCTTGTGGTCTTAAGGCAGCACCACCGCCAACAGTCATATGCAGAATCACTGTTAATACAACCAGAATTGCTGTTGCCGGGGGCATGATTCTCAAAACGCCCGTTGAAGAGCCAATCTGCCTGATCATATCATCAGTATACGTTCTGAATCTGGACACTACTGTTTCTTTTTCGGTACTTTTATCAAGTTCAATTTCAGATTCTACTGTCTCGCAGCGTTCAGGGTCTATACAACGTACAACCGGCTGTTCGTCCAGGTGATCAGGTGAACCAGAAAATCTTCTCTTCATAATATACTTCTTCCTCTTCTCATCATTTTGTTTGGAAGACTCGTAAAATGGTCATAACTGTCGATATTATACCATAGAAGCATATCGATA
This sequence comes from Clostridiaceae bacterium, assembly GCA_012727965.1. Lineage (GTDB taxonomy): Bacteria > Bacillota > Clostridia > Saccharofermentanales > UBA5734 > JAAYFZ01. Next base: position 1,534 of record JAAYFZ010000307.1, on the reverse strand, counting down.
ATAACCCCCTGGAATTGTTGTAACAACAATGTATTTGACTAACTGCGGATTCGTTCAAGTCGGACGACACATTCTACTGAATCACTGTGAGGGAACATATCTACAGGCCTCACAGAAACGACCTCATAAGATGAACCCAAAATTACAAGATCCCTAACCAATGTAGCCGGATTACATGAAACATAAATAAGAGCAGGTATATCCGCTTCACAGAGGGCTCTGATAAGTTCAGCATCGCAACCTTTGCGAGGAGGATCGATTACAGCTAAATCAGCTGTACCGCCTCCTGACAAATACTCAGGAAGCCATATTTCAGCTGCAGCGGCAATGAACTCAACATTGTTTATGTTATTGGTCTTAGCATTCAGCCAGGCATCTGCAATCGCTTCTTCTATTATTTCAACGCCTCTGACATAAGCAGCCCGGGCTGCAAGCAGCAGTGATATCGATCCAGTACCACAATAAAGGTCTAGCACCGTTTCTGTCCCTGCGAGCTCAGCCATATTCAGAACCTCTTGGTAGAGGTTGACTGTTTGATATGGATTAACCTGAAAAAAGGCGCGCGGTGAAATTCTATACTGGATTCCAAGTATTTCTTCAAGCATATATTCCTGACCGTAAACAAGCTTCAGACGCTCACCCATAACAACATTGCTTCTTCTGTCATTTACACTCAGCCAGAGACTGGATAATTCGAAGTCTCTCAGTATGAATTCTTCTGGGATATAAGTAAGCCGCTTATTATCAGGTTCCGGTTTCCAACTGCTGATCTCTATCCTCAGTTTATTCGTCAAATCGGCCAAAGCTGGCAGATCTTCATCTCTTGTAACGAGAATCACCATGACCTGCCCACTGAAAAAACCTGTTCTGACAATAATATGACGAACAGTCCCGGCATTTGATTTTTCGTCATATGGATTGAGTTTATTATCACGTATATAATTTCTTATTATCGTTCTGACAAGATCAGCAATCGGGTGCTGAATCAAGCATTCCTCGCCATCTATGATCTGATGACTTCTTCTGGCATAAAATCCCGCCAATGGTTTATCCGAACTACCAGAAAAAGGTATCTGCACCTTGCCGCGGTAATGCCAGGGATTATCCATTCCGATAATTGGCAGCAGTTTGTCTCTATTCCAGCCAGTCGGACCAGTTCTATCGAGCAGACTAGCGACATGCTCTTGCTTCCAATTCAGCTGAGCCTTATAATTCAGATGCTGAACAGCACAGCCGCCGCAACGCACGGCCAGTGGACAGAGTGGTTCTACCCTGTCATTGGCAAAAACGATTATTTTATTTATCACGCCAGTTGCATAGTTTTTTTTAACTGTTTCAATTTTAGCTTTCACTGTCTCACCAGGCAAAGCATCTTCGACAAAAACAATCATGCCATTATGGCGGCCAACTCCTTGTCCGTGCTGATTCAAATCAAAAATATCAAGTTCAATTAAATCACCTGCGTTAATTGTCTGGTTATGGCTATGTGTTACCATTTATATACCCTCTCAATTTATTGCTTTTTTTCTTATTT
>JAAYFZ010000306.1 GCA_012727965.1 Clostridiaceae bacterium | reverse complement strand
TGGCGGTTTCCTGTTCGAGATTGGATAGATGCGTACTGCTGAGAAAATAGATCGAGGCTGCATGGAAGGCCAGCGCATAAAGCGTCAGACTGGCCAGAAGAATCTTATGCCACAGCTTCATGGTTCTGTCTCCAGCCTGTATCCGTATTTGTATACAGTCTTCAGGCAGCTGTCCCAGCCCAGCTTCCTGCGCAGACGTTGTATATGTATATCAACTGTCCTGGTTTCGCCGACATAATCATAGCCCCAGGCGTTTTCCAGAAGTTTTTCCCTGGACATGGCAATGTTGCGGTTTCGAACCAGAACCTCCAGCAGATTGAATTCCTGAGCTGTTAGCTCAATGTTTTCGCCATTTTTTCTGATCATTCTTTCTTCTATTTTAATCTCGACACCGCAAATAAAGATACTGTCATCTGAGTGTCCGGTGCGCCTGAGAACAGCATCGATTCTGGCAAGAAGTTCAGCGGGCTCGAAGGGCTTAGTAATATAGTCGTCTGCACCCAGACGCAGTCCCTGTACCTTGTCCACGACCGAATTTCTGGCAGTTAAAAAAATTACCGGCAGATCATGCTGCCTCAGTTCACGTATCAAGTCGAAACCATCACGCCCTGGCAGCATGACGTCCAGCAGAACGAGATCAGGGTGTTGTGACATAGCAAGCTCCAGCGCTTCCTCTGCCTCGGCAGCCCGTAGACAGCTGTGGCCAGTCAGACTGAGATTAAGCTCTATCAGCTCAGCTATCGCTTTTTCGTCTTCGATAATTAGAATTTTAGCCATATACTTCTCCGTTAATGATGTCAGCACCTATCATCTAACAATATGATACCAAATGGTCATTTCTGCTTGTTTGCAATGGGCATTCCTTGAGCTATACTTATAACAGATTACAGTGTAACAATATCACACAGGCCCGCTTATGCAAAGAATTCTGACACGGGGGAGATTATGAACAAAATTAAGGATTCTTTCCTCAAACAGAAGATGATGACCAGAGTGCTAATCAGCCTGCTGCCTATTCTTCTGCTATCAATTTATCTATTCGGACTGCGCACACTTGTGCTGCTGGCTGTTGTATCGATAACAGGTATCCTGTGCGAATACGGGATCATGAGATTGATCAACGGTCCGAAGGCAAAAGTATCTGAAGCAGTCCTGGTGACATGTCTGCTCTTCACATTGACGCTTCCACCATCCGTCCCCTACTGGGTGGCTATGGTTGGCATCGCCTTCGGTGTTGTCTTCGGCAAATGTGTCTTCGGCGGTTTCGGCAAGAATATTTTCAATCCAGCGCTAGTCGGACGCTGTCTGATCTATGTCTCATTTCCGGCCCATATGACCATCGCCTGGTCCAAACCCTTCAGTTCTTTCCCCGGCGGTCTGATCAGATGGAGCGGTAGTGCAGATGCTTTGACTTCAGCTACACCTATGCTGACCTTCAACAAAGATGGCATAGTTACTGACTATCTTAGATTATTTCTGGGCAATATCGCCGGCTCACTTGGCGAGACCAGCGCTCTTCTGATCATAATTGCCGCGATCTACCTGATAGCAACCAAAACAGCCTCCTGGAAGATCATCGTTTCAACGATCGGTTCCTTCGCAGTACTCAGCACTATTCTCTATTTCACTGGTGCTATCCAGACTGATCCACTCTTCTCACTGCTGTCCGGCGGCTTCTTATTTGCTGCTGTCTTCATGGCAACTGACCCGATATCAGCGCCCAAGCAGGATACTTCAAAAATTATCTATGGTATCTTGATCGGCAGCGTTGCCCTGATCATCAGATCTTATTCACTGTTTACAGAAGGCATCATGTTCGCTGTCCTGATCGTAAATGCTTTTGTTCCGCTGATCGAACGTAATGTAAAATCGTTCAAAAACAGAAAGAAGGTGACAGCGTGAAAAACAGCTATGTTTACACAGTAGTATTCATGCTGGTAGTCAGTGCAGTTTTTACTCTGCTGCTGGCCGGTGCTAACTCTTTTTACAAGCCTAAGATCGAAGAGAATGAACTGCTGGCTGAGCGAACCGCTATTCTCTATGTATTCGATATTGATCAGAGCGGTTCCGCGGCTGAGGTTCTAAAGCGCTTCGACGATAATATCAAAGACACTGAGCTTTCCGGCATCAGCCTGTATGAGTACAGCGAGCAAGGCGAGACCATCGCCTATGCCGTGCCTTTTACCGGGGCCGGACTCTGGGGCAGCATATCCGGCTATTTGGGTGTATCACCCGAACTCGATGAAATAACCGGACTGGTCTTCACTAGTCACAGTGAAACACCTGGTCTGGGCGGCAGAATCGACGAGCTCGAATATAAGGAACAGTATCGTGGACTGGTGATCGATGCTGGCAGTAAGCTGGCCTATGGTGAGGACGGCGGCGGACAGATCGACGCCATCACCGGTGCTACTTCAACTTCGAATGCTGTACTGAAGATACTTAATGAGTTACTCGACGAAACGATCAGTAGATTGGAGGTGGCATAAATGGCTGAGACTATCAAGGAAGTTATTTCCCGCAATGTCTGGAAGGAAAATCAGGGCCTGCGCCAGATTCTCGGTATCTGTTCCAGTCTTGCTGTCACCAACCTGATGACCAACTCAATGGTAATGGGACTTGGCCTGACCTTCGTGACGGCTTTTTCCAGTCTTACTATTTCACTGCTGCGAAATGCCATCCCGCACAGGATCCGCATGATCGTGCAGACTCTGATCATAGCCTCCTATGTTATTCTCGTAGATATTTTCCTGCAAGCAAATTTCACCGATATCAGCAAAGCACTGGGCCCCTATGTTGGACTCATTATTACAAACTGTATCATCATGGGCAGAGCAGAAGCTTTTGCTCAGAAAAATACTCCGGTACTGTCCATGCTTGACGGTCTGTTTGCCGGTGTCGGTTATACAATCGTTCTGCTGATTATTGCCTTCTTCCGCGAGCTGCTGGGTTTCGGCACGCTATTCGGTTTCGATGTTAATTTTATTGGTTTTGAGACCTGGACGATCATGGTCATGGCTCCTGCGGCCTTCTTCCTGATCGGCACCTTGATCTGGATCACATCGAATATATTCGCACCCGGCAAGAGCAAGAAGTAATGATAAGTCAGGAGAGGAGCTACTAATATGTTTACAGATGGAATCAATCCGTTAATTATATTCTTCGCCTCAATACTGACCAGTAATATGATTCTTTCGAATTTTCTGGGTATGTGTTCTTATATCTCCATTTCCGGAGAATACAAGACCGCGTCCAGTCTCGGCAAATCTGTTACTCTGGTCATGGTGTTCACGACTATCCTTAATTTCGGGGTATATAAGCTTATCATTGTCCCACTTGGCCTGGAGTATCTGCAGTATATTTTGTTTATTATCATCATAGCAGCTACTGTCCAGATCATAGAGATGGCCATGGACAGACTGCTGCCTGATCTTCATGTCAAGTTAGGTATATTCCTGCCGTTGATCACTGTTAACTGCGCGATTCTCGGCACGACACTCTTCATGGTTATCAGAGATTACAACTTCGTACAGTCTCTGCTCTTCGGACTGGGCAGCGGACTTGGCTGGTGGCTGGCAATCAGCGCTCTGGCCGCGATTCGCGAACAGATGGCAAAAACCAAATTGCCAAAGGGCCTCGAGGGACCGGGTATCGCTTTTATAATCACAGGAATCATGGCCCTGGCCTTCATTGGTTTTTCGGGCATCTTCACGATCACCTGACGGAAGGGAGCAATCACTATGGAAATACTGACAACAGTTTTAAGTGTCACGGTTATTTCGGTGGTCCTGGCCCTGATCATCATCGTGGCAGAATACTTCTTCAATAATTATGGTGAATGCGAGATCGACATCAATAACGGCGACAAGAAGCTGACAGTTGATGGCGGATCATCGCTTCTATCAACGCTTGCCGGTCAGAAGATATTTATCCCCTCGGCCTGCGGCGGCAAGGCAACCTGCGGTCTCTGTAAGGTTCAGGTGCTGGAAGGCGCAGGCCCGCTGCTGCCGACAGAGGAGCCTTATCTTGATGAACAGGAGCGAGCTGATAATTTCCGCCTGGCCTGTCAGGTCAAAATAAAAAATAACATCAGAATTATGATTCCTGAGGAGCTTTTCAATATTCGCGAGTACGAAACCACGATCGAGAAAATGGAGCAGCTCACTCATGATATTATAGGCTTCCGCCTCAAGCTGCCGGAGGGGGACACCGTAAGCTT
>JAAYFZ010000305.1 GCA_012727965.1 Clostridiaceae bacterium | reverse complement strand
CTTAAGAGGTATAAGCAGTCTCGTTCTGGCAGCATACTCCACATACCCAGGCTTCTGACTGGCCAGTCTCCGTTCAGCCATAGGTATGCTGATGAAAACAAACATCATCGTATTGATAAGCGCACCGAAACCCAGACGCCACAAGCCTGGATCAACAGAGACTATGAATAAATAGATTCCCCACCAGAATATGATTTCTGCCAGATAATTGGGGTGGCGACAGCAGCTCCAGAGACCTGTCTCAATGATTTGCGCAGGATTTTCGCGCTGTAAGCGGAAACGATGCATCTGCATATCCGCAACACCCTGAAGCACAGCAGCTGCCAAACAGATAAGACCTGCAGCAGCGGTATAAAAATTGAAACTCGGCCGTTCAATAAACTTAATCGCCGGAATCATGGCAAAAAACACCACCAAAGTCGGGAACAGATGTATGCCTCCGAAGCTGATAAGAGGGTAAGCTCGCGGGAAACGCTCCTTGAACAAATCATAGCGCCAATCCTGATGATCCAGATCTCTGAAAGTATATACCCAGTTAGCTGTAAGTCTGACACCCCATATGCAAACAACTGCAAAAAGAAGCCAGACGCCAGCGCCGCTGACCTCGAGACTATAGATCAAACCTGCAGCGATCACAATTGGCGCGACACTCCAATAAGGATCATATACAGTCGCGTTACTGAGGATGACTCCAACCAGATAAACAAATACAGTTGCTGCCAGATCTGCCCAGAAAATCCTGCTGATAAGATCATTGTTTGCAAGCTGGCTGCTGACATATAAGGCTATTATAGCTGCTGCTATATAGACTGAAGTAATAATTGCCAGGCCAAGCTGCCGGTTTTTCTTGATAACCATTAACGTTCCACCCCCGTTGTCTGATGAAGATTCATACTTCTATTTTATTTTTTCGTTTTTTGTGCCTATCATCTCTGATTACTGCCTTTATGACTGTGAAACCATACTGGAGAAAACATAGCATCTGCCTGTATTTGCACCTGCATCTATCAATTCAGCTCCATTGATCCTTTCAATATGATACAAGCTTTGGACTAGATAGATGAAGGGTTCAACAGTTGCGATCGGCAGACTGCCATGCTGCCAGGTGAAATGCATTGGAATAACATTTGCCGGTCTGATTTGCCGGACAATATCATAGGCCTGGCCAGCATCGATCGTATAATAACCGCCAACGGGTATGAACGCCAGGTCCAAATCAGCTAAAGCAAAACGCTGCTCATCAGTTAGCTCATGTCCTAGATCCCCGAAATGTACGATCTTCACACCAGCTGATAAGATGATATGAATTGTATTGCTGCCTCTTTTTGTGCCTCCGGCCTCGTCATGTTTGGTAAATAGTTTCTTGAAATAGAAAATATCAGGGTCAGGATCAAGTGGCCAAGCCTGAGCAAGATCAATTTCCTTAAGTATCCCCTCAGGGGCAGCTAGAAACTCAACAGCTGCTTTGCAATTGTGATCATGGTGATCATGTGAAGAAAGCATGGCATGCGCTTTGATATTAAGAGGCGGATAGCCGATCTTGTCACCTTGATACGGATCGATAACCAAAGAGTATTGATCATTGGCAATACTGAAGCATGAATGTCCATGCCAGGTCAATTTGATCTGCGTCATAGTTATCATCTCCTATCGTTTTATAAGCTTAGTTTCAGGTTAAGCTTATTCAAACTATCCGCATATATTATACCGTCTATATTATTTTCATGCGTGTCAAATTTACACATGTACTTCGAAGCTCGACTTTTGCCAATATAGATTGAGAAACCTATCATAAGTCATCATAACGTGCAGCTCTGCACGTTAT
>JAAYFZ010000304.1 GCA_012727965.1 Clostridiaceae bacterium | reverse complement strand
TTGGCAGAAATAACCTGAAGATAGCAGGATTGTTTCTGTTCTTCATTCTTGCTGGTGTGCTGGCGGCCATATTTATCAGCAAGCGATTTGTTAGTCCAATCATTAGGGGTCTGGAAGCCGCTGTGTCTTATGATCTGGATAATACAACTGACAGTAAAATTGCTGAGATCGACGCTCTGATCAGCCAGCTAAGAGAGCGGTACAGAAGCAGAACCGGCCAGAGTTTGCCCGATGATCTCTTCGAAGACTTCCTGAGCCGGCTCGAGACACTTACACCAACTGAGAAAATTATCGCCGGCTGCTATATGCGTGGTGAAAGCACTCAGGATATTCTTGGGAATTTGTACATCTCTGCCAGCACTTTGAAAACACATAGCAGCCATATCTACACCAAACTCGATATTTCTTCAAGAGACGAACTGCAGCTCTATTATCATCTCATTGAAAAAGGCGGCAGACTCGAAGAAATGGCAAAAAGAGCCGGTATTTTCTAAATATCATACCTGGTACGATAGCTTCCTTCTTATCAAAATGACATGATTAGGCTGTAGAGGGGCTGCTCACAGCTCGATCATTCGAAGGGAGTGTATATTATGAAAAAACTGCTTACTATTGCTCTGGCTTCTGTATTGGTACTATCCATTTTCTCAGGCTGCGGTGTCAAGGAGAAACTTGAACAGAAGGCCGGTGAGGCGATCGGCGAAAAAATGCTTGAGGGACTGGCTGGTGAAGGCGTCGATATCGACCTCGACGGCGAAGAAGTTGTCATAAAAGGAAGTGACGGCGAGGAAATGCAATTTGGCTCAGGTGAATGGCCTGACTCGGATCTGGCAAAAACCATTCCTGAATACAAGGATGGCAAGATCGATGGCGTTTTTACGGCAAATGACAGCTGCCAGGTAACGATCAATGAAACAGATGAGAAGTATTTCGCGGACTATCTGGACAAAATTAAAAAAGACTTTTCAAAAGACTCTTTCGAGGGCAATTCTGAAGGCAGCATCACCTATTCCGGCACAGATGAAGATGGCAACAGCATCCTGATTTTCTATGAAGATGAAGAGTGTGTGATCAGCCTTGCCAAGGCATCATCTTGATCAGCCTTTGACAGGTTTGAGTGCTTGCTGCCAACAAATCACAAGCATGTATTGACTCGACCGGGTATCTTGCGATATCCGGTCTTTCTTGTTAACACCAACTCTAGTTGATTAATTTCTGTTAAAATTGTAATAACAATAACTGTTAATTAATGTTATTGATACTTGAAGCCGCGGCTAAAATTTTGGACAAATGCCGCATAACAGGGAGGTGCATCGTTTTGGTAGAAAAAGTAATGAATGCGCAGGAATATTCAGCAGCAGGCTTAAGCGCGATTTTTTCCAACCTGGCAAAAGCCAGCGACAAGCAGCACAAAAATGAGGAGGCTGTTCTCTTCAGGAAACTGGCCGATTTCTATATTGGCAAGGCTGCGCAGGATAAGCCAACTGACGCTTCTTTTGAGAAGCTGGCGGAAGCAGTCAAGGATGATATAGCGACAGGTTTTTCCAATGTCCGGGGACAGGCTGAGGCAGATAAGGACCGTGGTTCGCTCAGGGCTCTCACCTGGGGTGAAAAAGCGACTAAGATCCAGAGCGCTGTTCTGGGCAGATATGCCAGACAACAGGAAGCGCTTCTGGCAGACACTAGCATTTTTGTCTGCGATATTTGTGGCTTCATTTATATAGGCGATGAAGCCCCGGCCATTTGTCCGGTCTGCAAGGTGCCGTCGCTGAAGATATTGGAATACAAATAGGAGGTTGAGAATAATGCATGCAGCAAGAAATGTAACTCTTTGTAATAAGGACTGTGTCTGTCTGTTTATCTGTCCTACTGGCGCGACAGATACAGAGACAGGACAAATTGATTTTGACAAGTGTATATCAGGCTGTCGGCTCTGTGTTGATGCCTGCCCGTCCCATGCGATTTATCTGGTACCTGATGAGTATGCGGTACCACAGACGAAGACAGA
>JAAYFZ010000303.1 GCA_012727965.1 Clostridiaceae bacterium | reverse complement strand
CTCCTGGACCCAGCCCGCGGCTGCCGCCGCGGCCCAAGGTCCCAGCGCGGCCTCAGCCTGCAGAACTGCCGCGGTACCCCCCTGGCCACCGCCGGCGAACTGCAGGTGCAGTTTATACTGATTTTAATCCGCTGCGCCAGGTCATGTCATGGAAAGAGAAGCTTGCCCACAAGCTGCACTGCCCCCTTGTTGAGATAGATACACATAATATTATCCCCTGCCGTATTGCTTCAGAAAAACAAGAATATGCTGCCAGAACATTCCGTCCCAGAGTCGAACGGCAGCTTGATCAATGGCTGCATGAATTTCCCCGGGAGGCGGCCCCGTCAGCTTCGCAAAGCATATTTTTCAGTAGAGGCTGTATGCAAGCTGTTGATGGCACAAATCAATCTGATTCTGATACTTCAATTAATACAAGACTAAATTCGCTATACATGTCGACCAGGAGTTATTTTGAAAAATTTGTTTCGGGTTCTTCATTAGTAGACCTGCCACTATCAGGCTGCACAGCTGCAGGTAAGAGATTGTATGATTTTATTACAGAAGGACTGCAGAATTATACAAAAAAGAATGACCCAAATGAGCCTGTTGTTGCAGGCTTGTCTCCCTATCTGCATTTCGGTCAGATTTCCGCGCAGAGAGTCGCACTTGAGGTGAGGCTGGCTGCAGACAACCTGCCTGAGATTAGAACTGCTGCGGCCGAGTTTATAGAAGAACTGATTGTAAGACGCGAGCTATCTGACAATTTCTGTTTCTATAATAAAAACTATGACAGCTTCGAGGGTTTTCCAGCCTGGGCACAGAAGACACTAAAAGAGCATACAAATGATATGCGTCCCTACCTCTATTCACAGAATCAACTTGAACATGGCGAAACTCATGATGAGCTCTGGAATGCTGCGCAACTCAATATGATCAGGATTGGCAGCATGCCTGGATATCTACGAATGTACTGGGCGAAGAAAATTCTCGAATGGACCGTATCGCCAGAAGAGGCCTTAAGTATTACAATTAGGTTGAATGATCGCTATATGCTTGATGGGCGAGATCCCAACGGCTATACAGGCGCTGCCTGGTCTATCGGCGGCGTTCATGACAGGCCGTGGGTAGATAGGCCGATCTTCGGTAAGATCCGACTCATGACACTATCTGGATGCCGGCGCAAATTCGATGTAGATGCCTGGATCAGCAATAACAGCTGATTTCTTATGTCTAACGGAGGGATGAAAATGGATAACAAAAGTCCGATCATATTGACAGAAAAACCGCATCTTGGCATCAGCTCCTGCTGTATGTCCTGCCCTGTCAGATACAATGGCAAGGGTTTCAATATGACTACTCACCTTGGTCGTGAAAAACAGGACTTCATCTGGACTCCGGTCTGTCCCGAGAGCCAGTCGGGTCTTGGCGTTATGCGCGATCCAATTCATATCAGCGGACCGGATGGATCAGCAGTCTGGACAGGCGAAGCTGGCATCAGAAACAGGCTCGGACAAGATTTAACAGAACAGGTAAAAGCCGGCTCTATGGAATGTCTTGCTGTTCTAAAAAGAGCCGGCATTAAGGCATTTGTCTATATGGATGGCAGTCCGACCTGTGGAGTTTATCGTACGACACTTAAGAAGCAGAGCAGAGGCAAGCCACCCGGAGTATTCGGCTCGCTTCTCTTTGACCAGGGTTTTTTCTTAATACCGGCGCTTGATCTTCAGAGTCCTCTGCGTTGGTGGGACTGGCGTCGCCGCCTGCTGGCATGGCTCTGGCTGCAGGATGTAAGTCTCAGCAGCAGAGCAGAGCTGTATGCGGTCTGGTATAGATTGAAATTTATCTGTCAGGAACTGGATAATGTTCAAGCCAGAACTCTAGGCCATGATATTGCCGGGTGGAAAGGGAATCTGACTCAGGAGCAGGCAGATGCCTTCAGGCTTCAGGTCGGCGATATGCTTCGTCAGCCATCAAACTCTGCCAAAATGATGAATAGCCTCTGGAAAAACTATAGCCATTATCGCAAAGTTACCGGGCAAAATCTGCCGGAAATAAAT